>JAKEHX010000074.1 GCA_022614795.1 Planctomycetaceae bacterium
GAATGGATCGCCTCCACGAGCGTGACCGAACTCCATGACGGGACAACACCTTGCGTCGACTCGGGATAACCCCCCGAACATTCAACTACTGAAATTGCAATTCAGCTAATCTTTGCGAATGACAAGGCAGAGGCACTCTTGGCACCTGAGATGGCGGAGGAATTGCTGCTTACCGAGGATCAGCGCACTCGCATGAAACGACTGTTTGCTGACGGCGAGGCTGAGTTGAAAGAAGCAGACTCCCGGATTCGCCGCGACCGCGAAACTCGAATGCTAAGCGAACTAACTCGCGAACAGCGAATTGCGTGGGACGAGTTGTTCGGCAAGCCGCCGCGGGTTCGCAGCCGGTGATGGCGGTCGACCGCGGCGGCTACTTCCGCGGCGTGGGCTTGTCGTCGCCCGTGTTGGTCCACTGCCGCCCCAGGGGTCGGCCAGCGTCCGAGCCGGCCTAGCGCTGTGCGTCGCCCGTCAACTCGACGGTCAGCTTGCGGACGCTGAAGTGGTCCTCTCCCGAAAAGACCAAGTGCAGCGTGCGGCCGCCATCTTTCATCCATTTGGTCGGCAAACTGCACGTTTCCCCAGGTCCCACGTCCCAAGCTTCGTTGTAAAACACGCTCGTCCACGGCCCCCAAGGCTCGGGCGCGTCGTAAATGGCCAGCCCGCCCCGAAACCGCGGGTCGTCGCCCGGCAGAATCTGGCACCACAAATACCGCCGGCTGGCGGCGTGATATGAAAGCGTCGATCGATAGCAATGCGTCGGATGCTCGAAGACCGCGGCACGCCGGCCAATTTCGCTGGTCCAGAGCGGCTCGCCAATGCGGTCCAAGCCGGCGAAGAACTCGTACGCCTGGCGCTCGCGCAGCTTCGCCTTAGAAACTCGGGCCAGGACCATCCGGTCGGCGGCGACGTAGGCGCTGTCCGCGTCGTGCGAATAGAGATACACAAACTCGTCGCGCGCCCCGGCGTAGTCCTGGCCGAAATTGAGGACCGTCGGGCAGCCAAAGCTCGTGGTGAATTTCCAGTCGCTCCAAGTCCAGGTGCGGCCGTGGTCCGACGACCAGGCGAGCTGAGAATTGCCGGCGTTGCGGGCCCAGAGATACAGCACTCCGTCCAGGCACAAAAGGCCACTCGCCTTCTTGCCCCGCACGTCGTCCCCCTTCTGTTCCAGGCTTTCCGAGCGAATGTTGACGCCGCGCAATTCGCCCGGCTCCCCTTCGATCCGCGCCAGGCCCAGGCTCAGCTTGGGCATTCCCTCGCGCTCGAACCCCCAGCCGTCGCCGTACGCGCCGTAGAGGTGTCCGTCGTCGGCCCAGGTGAGCGGCCAGTTGTCGCTACCCGGCGCATGCCGCACGATCGACTCCGCAGGCGACCAGACCACGCCCGTCAGGTGGCGGCTGGCGGGATAGGGCGATCGGCCGGTTTTGCCAGGCGCGGGCGACGCGCCTTCGGTGATGCTCGCGACGAGCGGCTCGAAGAGCAGCTTGCGAATTGGCTCGTGCTCCTTGCCGGGCTCCCGGCCGGGGAGCGCCGCGCCATTGCGCACCGCAATCAGCTTCAGGCTCGGCACGACCAGCAGGAACTGATCGCCCGCGCCGGCGGCCCAATAGGCGTCGCGCGGAATGCCGGCGAGGTGGCCGTCGTTGTTCGTCCACCAACCGATGCCGCAGGGGCCCGGAGTGCCGGCATCGCTGGTCGTCTGTTGCACCGCATCACGGCTGATGAGCTGTTTGCCGTGCCAGTCCCCTTCGCGGAGCATCAATCGGCCGACGCGGGCCGCGGCACGGGCCGTAAACCCGCCGCCGCCCCACGCCGCCACGAGCGGCAAGCCACCGACCGTCACGGTCTGCCCGTAGCCAACCGACCACTCTTTGTCCGGGACGCCAATCGGCCGCATCACGCGGTCGCGAAGCACCGTCCGCAAGTCCTTTTCTGGAGCCGACTCCAGCGCCGCGGTAGTTGCGTAGCTGAGCATCGCGATTCCCGGATTGCTGTAGTGAAAACCGGTGCCAGGATCGAACCGCAGCGGCGCGCGGTCGCGCGAAATCGTGAACGGATCGCCGGGCGGCGGCTCGCGTCGCCAGAATTCACCCATCCACCCAGGCAGCTTCTCATGCGGCACGCCCTCCTGGTCGGCGTCGTCGAGGCCCGAAGCATGCGAGCCGAGCTGGGCGATCGTGATGCCGCGCTTCTGGGCATCGTCGCGCCAGGCGGGAATGTACTTGCTGGCCGGGTCGTTCAGCGCGAGCCGCCCGTCGGTGATCGCGACGGCGACGCTCACGCCGCCGACCAGGGCCTTGGCCATCGAGGCGGTGTAGTGGGTCTTCGTGGCCGAATGGTCCTCGGCATACCACTCCAGCACGATGCGGTCGTTGCGGACGATCAGTAGGGCCTTCGTCTTGTGCTCGGCCAGGCCCGCCTGCATGGCCGAGAGCTTCGCGCTCGACATCCCCTGGCTTTCGGCTGTTGCCGCCTGCCACTCGAACGGCGGCTCTTGGGCCGGCAAATGCCGCGGCGCCAGCGGAACGAGCGCCAGGATCACAAGCGCCAGCCATCGGGCGAAGGTGTTTCGCATCGATCAACTCCCCCCACGCCGCTCGCTAAGGCTTCATCCGCTCGTACTTGACCACCAGGAGCGTATTGCTGTCGGGCTCGAAGTTTTCCGGCCGAACCGTCGGCGTCAGCGAGTAGCAGATCGTCAGCTTGTCCCCGGCCAGCTCATACACGGCCAGCAGCGTCTTGCCGTTGTTGTCGCCCGACGTCGGAAAAATATCCATCGTCTTGGGCAATTTCTTCGGATCGAGCAGGAAAGTGCCCTTCTCCTCCTTGTCGCCGATTTTGATCGTGTACTTGTCCCCTTCGTACACCACCTGGGCCTTATCCAGGACCATTTGATCGATCTTGTTGTCGCCCAGGATTGCCTCTTTGGGCAGCCACGTGCCCGCGAGCAGTTTCAGATCGTCCGGCTCGTCCACCGCGCGGACCGAAACCGAGGTAAGAGTCAAAGCGGCAACTACCACGGCTAACGTCCAACCGAAATCGCGGCCATTCATCGTCAGGTCTCCAGTGGGGCGGGCTTCCAGCCTGCCATGAACCAATGCTTCGTTAAACTTCTTGTTTTTTCTGCGTCAAAAACCAGTCTCTTAAACTTGCCAAACCCCTGTCGCACAACGACTTGCAGCTTTGGCTGTCTCCCGCCCCACGTTAGCAAGTTTAGCCGCAGGCCGCTTGAATATCTGTGTTTAGCCGATCGATCTCGCGCGTGGCTCTCCAAAAAATCCAATAGCGGGGACAAGTCCCCGCACTCCAAATGGCCGCTGCGACACAAATGCCAAACTGGCAGTCGTCGCCCCGCACCCAGAACGAAGTGCAAATTCTGTACCATTTGTTCACATAATGGTGATATCGACGTAACATCCATCCCGGCTGCGATTTGCTGCCGCCTAGCACCCGGCGATCGCGGCCTCTAGGGACTGCCACTTTTGCACAATGTTGGGGCTTTCGAGCACGCCGCCTCACGCCCCGCCCCGGCGGGCCATGATGTAGCCGGCAATCCCGCAGGCGGCGATTACCACGCCCAGCAGCCGCGCGCCAGATTCGAGCCAACCCTGGCGAGAGCGTGAAGCCTCGAGCCGGCTCTGCTGGGCGTCGTATTCCCGCTGCGCGGCGGCCAGAGCGGGCAGCGAGCTTTCGGACGCCCCCGCCGGATGAGCGGGCCCGTGGTCGTGGCCGCCGTGGGCGTGAATGGCCGCGTGCAGGTTGGCGCTCGCCTGGCTGAGCTTGTCGGCATCCTCGTTCGTCCACACGGCCGACGTCGGCAGAAGCAGCGAGACCGCCAGCGGCCCAGCCAGCATGAGGACCAGGCCGACCAGCAGGGCAATCGAGGTCCAAGGGGGCGGTTGCATCTAAAGGAGCCGCGTCCGGATTACAAAACGAGTAACGTCGCAGCTAAAGTCACCATTTTGCAATTTGCATTTCCTGTTTTGCAATTTGCAATCGGCCCGGCCGGACAGGAACGGGACTTCCATTGATTGCAAATTGCGAAGTAGCAAATGCAAATTGCAAAGTCCTTGCTACTACTCTACTCGGCGACGACCGCCTGTCCGTCGTCAATGCTCACCAAATAGGCCATCGTCAGCCGATCGACAGTGTCCTTGAGAAAGGACGTGTGGGCATCGGCATAGACGGCCACCACGCCGCCGGGATGGCGGCTGCGGGGCGCGGCGGAGAGATAGCTATTGGCCCCGCTTGTCGCCCAGGTCAGGCACGGCATCCGTCGCATCTGGGCATCGGCCGGGTTCACGCAGTCGTAAAGGCCATCGTCGTTGGGGCCCTGGCCGTTGGGCGGCTGCGTGGTGCTGTGCGTCGCGGCATTGACGAGGGGAACATAGGTTCCGCCCAACGGCCAGGGCCCCAAC
>JAKEHX010000646.1 GCA_022614795.1 Planctomycetaceae bacterium
ATTTCCGCCCTGGATTATGCCGTGGCCAACGGCGCCCACATTTCAAACAACAGTTGGGGCGGCGGCGGGCATTCGGCGGCGCTCGAACAAGCGATCCGCAGCGCCGCCGCAGCCGGCCATATCTTCGTGGCCGCCGCTGGAAATGAGAGTAGCGATAATGACCTGTTTCCCGCCTACCCGCCCAGCTATGACGTTGACAATGTCGTCGCGGTCGCGGCAACCGACCACAACGACGATCTCGCCTGGTTCTCGAATTACGGAGCGACGTCGGTCGATCTGGGTGCGCCGGGCCTGGATATTCTGAGTACGTTTCCCACGTACCTGACCGACGCGATGTTGTCGGAAGGTTTTTCCACTCACTACGCGTCGATCAGCGGCACGTCGATGGCCACGCCACACGTCGCCGGCACCCTGGCGTTGATCCGCGGCCAGCACCTCGATTGGACCTATGACCAGGTCATTCAGCAACTGCTGGCCACGACCGACGACACCGACGCGCTGGCCGGATTCACCGCCAATGGCCGGCTGAATGCCGCCGCCGCCGTCGGCAACCCGGTTCCCGACACGTCCGGCCCGCGGGTCATTGCCTCCAGTCCTGGCGGGGCAACCACGGGCCCTGTCAGCAGCGTCCGCCTCCGGTTCAACGAGCCGCTCGATCCGGCCACCTTCGGCACGTCGGACGTCGCCGAGTTCACGGGCCCAGCGGGCGCCTTGTCGGTCCAAAGCGTCGTTCCGGTCGCCGGAACGAGCAATCGCCAGTTCGACGTCACCTTTGCTCCTCAATCCGCCGAGGGCGCCTACTCGCTGGTCATTGGTCCGCACATCGCCGACCGCTTTGCCAACGAAATGAATCAGGACAATGACGGCGCCAATGGCGAGCCTGCCGACGACCAGTACCGAGCGAACTTCTCGATCGTCGATACGATCGTTGTCCACTCGACTGACGTTCCCGCCCCGATCTTCGACCTGACCGCCGTCGGCTCCTACCTGACCGTCCCTGACAATGTGACGATCGGCGACCTGAACGTGCAACTCAACATCACTCACACCTACGTGGGCGACCTGGCGATTTACCTGATTTCCCCCTTGGGTAATTACACCTTCCTGTCGTACTTCTACGGCGGCTCGGGCAACAACTTCCAGGACACGATCTTCGACGACGAGGCAACGACGCCCATCTGGGCGGGCACGGCTCCCTACATCGGCTCCTACCAGCCGGACACGCCACTGTCGGTCTTTGATGGCGAGAACGCCGCCGGACTGTGGCAACTGTGGATCGAAGACTGGGGATTCTTCGACGAAGGATGGCTCAACGCCTGGTCGATCGAGATCACGCCCGCCGGCTCGGCTCCTCCGCCGCCCCCGCCAGGCAATGAGCCGCCGGTTCCGGGCTATGACTACTTCGAGACACAAGAAGAGACTGCGCTAGTGCTGACGGCAACGGCCGACCTGCTCGTCAACGATTTTGACCCCAACGGCGACTCGTTCACGCTCATCGGCGTAGGCGACGCCTTCGGCGGCTCCGTCGCATTCGATGGCGTCGATACGGTCACATTCACTCCCGATGCCGATTTCACCGGGTTTGGAAGCTTCTCCTACACGATTCAGGATTCACTGGGGGCCGCGGCCACGGGATTTGTCGATGTCAACGTGCTGCCCGCGAACGATCCGCCAATCGCCGTGGACGACTCGGCCGTCACTTCCTCGGATACGCCGCTCGTGTTCGAAGGCGGCCAGCCGGGAGCCCTCTCGCTTTTGGCCAACGACTTCGATCCCGATGGCGATTTGCTAACGTTGGTCGGCGTCGTGGATGGCTCGGCCAACCATGGCGTCGCCGTCTTCGATCCCGGCACCGGCGCGATCACCTTTACGCCCGAAACTGGCTACCTCGGGACCGCGAGCTTTCAGTACATTGTCACCGACGGCCTGGAAATCGCCACCGCGACCGTAATGATCGACGTGGTCCAGCTGTATTATTTCTCGGCCGCCGCGCCCGGCACGGTGGTTGGCAGCGAGGGCGTCAGCCTGAGTTTCAGCGACGCCGATATCGTCCGCCTGTCGATCACCGCCAGTGGGGAATACTCGTATGAGTTGTATTTTCAGGGCGCCGACGTCGGCCTGACGAATGCCAGTGAAGACATCGACTCCTTTGCCATCCTGCCCGACGGCACGATCATTGTCTCCACTGTGGGCAGCTACAACGTGCCGGGCGGATTCGGCACGCTAACCGGTGGCGGGAACAACCTGCTGGCGTTCGCTCCCGATTCGCTCGGCGCAAGCACCTCCGGCCAATGGTCGCTCTACTTGCAGGGAAGCAGCGTGGGGCTCTCCGGTAGTGCCGAAAACATTGACGCCCTCGCCGTGCTTGCCGACGGCTCGATCGTGGTCTCGACGACGGGCAACGTCGCGGTGCCCGGCGTGAGCGGAGTCGATGCCGATCTGCTGCGGTATAACGCGGGTCTATGGTCGATGTACTTCGATGGCAGCGATGTCGGGCTGACTACAAACGGTGAAAATGTGGATGGATTGTTCGTGCGCGAGGACGAAGGCGGCGGACTGCCGACCCTGCATCTCTCGACGCGCGGCAACTTCGCCGCGCTCGGCGTCTCTGGCGCCAATGAGGACATTTTGGAATTCGTGCCCGCGAGCCTGGGAGCGACCACCAGCGGCGCGTACAAGATAGCGCTCGACGGCAGCCTGGTCGGCCTGGGAGCGCACGATCTGGATGGAATCTATTTGGGCCTCGCGCCTAATCAGGGACTCGCGCAGTCCGCCAGCACGGAATCGGCCAGTACCCAATCGGCCATTGCTCGGGTCGCCGATCGTTTGGCCCCGGGCAGTGCTTCGCACAGTGCCAACTCTCGCGTCTTGGCGCTTTTAGCTTTGATCGAAGGTTCGCTCAATCGCGACGCGGTCACAGACGGAGTACTCAGTGGAATCGACGAGATTGACGTATCTGGCCGCGCTCATCGCGAGCACGCACGCGCCGCGGCACAGCGGCTCTCCTTGCTCGATCAGCTGTTTACGGCTCTAGGTTCGCGGACCACTGACGACGAGCTGACACTCGCCGCAGCGAAGTCGGGCCGCAAGTCCGGCATTGAAGTTCACCAGGCCACGGAAGATGCCGATTGGTCCGGTGCCGGTGGGCTGATACGCAAGGGATCAACGTGAGCAGGCCGTTGGGCCTTGTGCCGCAAGTCCTGACGAGCCAAGCTATAAGTGAAGGGCAGCGATTCCCTGAATTTGGCGAATTCCGCTTCTGCCGCGCGAAACCTGGCGGCAGATTCGGTGTTCAACCAATACCCCGCCCGTATTGCCCTCCCCGCCGCTGGATTCACTCGTGCGAAGCATTAGTCTTGCCATTGCCGTGGCGTGTCTGTTTGGCGGGGCTTCTCCCGCCGACGAGCCCCCTCAGGCCGACTCTTCAGGCCCAACGTTCAAGCAGGACATTCTGCCGTTTTTGAAATCGCACTGTTACCACTGCCACGGCAACGGCAAGCAGGAGGCCGAGATCTCGCTCGACAAGTACACCGACGACGAGTCGCTCCTCAAAGATCGCAGAACCTGGAACAACATTATCCACATGGTCCGCTCCGGCCAGATGCCCCCTGAGGAGCGGCCGCGGCCCATGGCCGGCGATATCGAGAAGTTGCTCAAGTCGATCGATGCCGTCCTCGCCTCGCTCGACTGCGGCAAGGTGAAGAACGTCGGCCGCGTCACCCTTCGCCGCCTCAACCGCGTCGAATACAACAACACGATTCGCGATCTGGTCGGCGTCGACTTTCAGCCCGCTGCCGATTTTCCGGCTGACGACGTGGGTTACGGATTCGACAACATCGGCGACGTCCTCTCCACTACGCCACTGTTGCTCGAAAAATACCTCGCTGCCGCCGAGACGGTGTTTCAGAAGGCCATCGTCGTCCCCGAGCCGCTCGATATCAAAGACACGCGGCTCATGGGATTCCGCGTGAGTCCCCGCAGCGCGGGTGAAACGATCGACGACGGCGCAGCCCTGTACGGCGAAGGTGAGGTTTACGGCGAGACCTATCTCGACGCGGGCGAATACATCGTCCGGGCCCAGGTCTATGCCAAGCAAGTTGGCGACGAGAAAGTCAAAGCCGCCCTCCGCGTGAACCGCAACACGATCGCGGAATTGGAGGTCGTTTCGACCGATCGCGATCAGATGATGACGCTGGAGGGAAAGGTCCGTGTGCGCGCGGCAACCAATCGGATCAGCGTCGCCCTGCTCAATCCGTTCGTACATCCCGATTCGACGGAAGACGCGCCCAACCGGCGGCTGCTCATTATGCGCGGGATCGTGCTGGAGGGCCCGTACGATCCGCCCAAGCCGCCGGCTCCCCAGACGCACCAGCGGTTGATGGCCCACGCCGAAGGCGCCAAGCCGCGTGAAGCGGCCCGCGAAATCGTGACCCGCTTCGCCCGCCGCGCCTTTCGCCGCCCCGTCAAAGACGAAGAGATCGAGCGGATTCTGGCGATCTATGACCTGGCCGAGAAGGAAGGAGCCGTGTTCGAGGACCGCGTGCGTCTGGCCCTCTGCCGCGTGCTCGTCTCGCCCCATTTCCTCTTCCGCATCGAAATCGATCCGCCTGACGCTCGGCCCGGCCAGCCCTACCGAATCGGCGATCACGAGCTGGCCAGCCGGTTGTCGTATTTTCTCTGGAGCACGATGCCCGACGACGAGTTGTTGGCGCTGGCCGACAAGGGCGAGCTGCGGGCCAACCTGCGGCCGCAAGTCGAGCGGATGATCAAGGACGAGAAGTCGTCGGCCTTTGTCGAGAATTTTGCTGGCCAGTGGCTCACGCTGCGCAAGCTCGCGCAGGTTTTTCCCGACAAAGAGACATACAAAGACTGGGATGAATCGCTCCGCCGCGCGATGCAGCGCGAAACCGAGCTGTTCTTTGACGCCATCCTCCGCGAGGACCGCAGCATCCTCGATTTCCTCGACGCGGACTTCACTTTTGTCAACGGCCGCCTGGCTTATCACTATGGCATCAAGGGGGTGCTCGGCCGCGATTTCGAGCGCGTGACGGCGCCGCCGGGCCGCGGCGGCCTTTTGACCCAGGCGAGCATCCTCACGATCACCTCCAATCCCACGCGCACCGCGCCGGTCAAACGAGGCAAGTGGGTCCTCGAGCAACTGCTCGGCACTCCGCCGCCGCCGCCGCCCCCCAATGTGCCAGAGCTGCCCGAAAAGGGCGAGCTCAAGGGTTCGCTCCGGCAGGTCATGGAACAACACCGCGAAAACGCAATTTGCGCCTCGTGCCACGCCCGCATGGACCCGATCGGATTTGCCTTCGAGAACTACGACGGAATCGGGGCCTATCGGGAAAAGGACGGCGAATTCGCCATCGATGCCTCCGGCGAGCTGCCCGATGGACAAAAGTTCCAAGGTCCCAGCGAATTAAAACAAATCCTCAAGGGAAAAAAAGAGTTGTTTGCCCGGGCCCTTTCCGAGAAAATACTGACGTACGCACTCGGAAGGGGAACCGAGTATTACGACCAGTGCGCCATCGATAAAATCGTGGCTGCCCTCGAGAAGAACGATTACCGGTTTAGCACGTTGATCCAGGAAACGGTCGCCAGCGACCCGTTCCTGATGCGCAGTGCCAATAGCGATAAGGCCAGCAGCGATAAGGCCAGCGGCGAGAAGGCCAGTAAAGACAAGTCCAGCGTGACCACGCAGTCCAAGGGGAACCAGCAATGAATGCCAGTGGACGAATCTCACGGCGAACCGTCCTCCGCGGCGTCGGCACGGTCATGGCCTTGCCGCTGTTTGAGGCGATGCTCCCCCGCGCTCGTGCTGCCGAGACGGACACGGCACCAGCTCCCCGCCGCATGGCGTATATCTATATCCCCAACGGCGTGCACATGCAGGACTGGACGCCAGCCAAGGAAGGGACCGACTTCGAGTTGCCTTCCATCCTCCAGCCGCTTGCGCCGCTTCGCGACGATGTGCTCGTGCTGAGCGGGTTGACGTGCGATAAGGGGCGCCCCAACGGCGACGGTGCCGGCGACCATGCCCGTGCGTCTTCCGCCTTCCTTACCGGAGCGCAAGCCCGCAAGACGGCCGGCGCTAATTTCCGCTCGGGCGTTTCGGCCGACCAGGTTGCCGCCCAGAAGCTCGGCGATCAGACCCGCCTCGCCTCGCTCGAACTGGGCATTGAGGCGTTCCGCGGCACTGGGAACTGCGACAGCGGCTATTCGTGCGTCTATGAGCACACGCTTGCCTGGCGCAACGCCACCACGCCGCTTCCTACGGAGGTTAATCCCAAGCTGATCTTCGAGCGGCTCTTTGCCGACCAGCCGAACGACCCCGACCGGCTGAAGCGCGGCCGCCTGCGGGCCAGCGTGCTCGACGCGGTTTTGGAAGACGCCCATTCGCTGGAGCGGCAACTCGGCGGCGCCGACCGGCAGAAGCTCGATCAATACTTGTCGAGCGTCCGCGAGCTGGAAGACCGCATTCACCGGGCCGAAAAGCTCCCGCCGGTCCAGCCGCCCGAAGGGACGAAAAAGCCCGAGCAATTGCCGGCCGACCTGACGGACCACTTCCACCTGATCAGCGATCTCCTGGTCCTGGCGCTCCAGACGGACGTGACGCGGATCGTCACCTACATGTTCGGCCGCGAGGGGAGCGACCAGAAATACACGATGGTCGGCGTCAACGAGGGGCACCACTCGATCACACACCATCAGGGCAAGAAAGAGCTGACCGACAAGATCAAAGCAATCAACACTTACCACATCGAGCAATTCGCCTATTTGATTGGCAAGCTCAAGGCGATCAAGGAAGGCGAGGGGACGCTGCTGGATAACTGCATGATCGCCTACGGCAGCGCGATCGCCGACGGCAATGCCCACGAGCACGGCGACCTGCCCGTCCTGCTGGCTGGCCGTGGCGGTGGAACCATCCGCACCGGCCGCCACATTCGCTACGCCGACGAAACGCCCCTCAATAACCTCTGGCTGGCGATGCTGGAGCGCTTCGGCGCCAAGACCGGCAAGCTCGGCGACAGCACGGGAATTCTCGACAAACTGGCGTAGTGTTTCGCCGAGTCGACGAGTCCGGGTGCCACGCCCACGCTTGCGTGGGCGTGCTTTTGCCTGCTGAAATCGACGACCAGCCGTTGAGAATCAGTTCGCGGCTGGTTAAGGTTGGCATGCTCGCCCGACCATTCCTGCCGCGGAGACCTGCCGATGCCGGCGCGATTGATGCTGTTGTTACCAATTCTGCTGGCGCCGCTTGCCCGCGCCGACGACGCCGTTCCCAACAATCCCGCGCCGCGGTGGTGGAAAGGGAACCTCCACACGCATTCGCTGTGGAGCGACGGCGATGATTTTCCCGAAATGATTGCCGAGCGCTATCGCGTGCGCCACTACAACTTCCTGGCCCTCACCGACCACAACGTGCTCAGCCAGGGGATCCGCTGGATGAAGGTCGCCGACGTTGCCAAGCGCGGCGGCGATGGCGTGCTCACGAAATACCGCGATCGTTTCGGGCCCAACTGGGTCGAAGTCCGCGGCGACGGAGCCACTGAGGAGGTGCGTCTCAAGCCGTTTGACGAGTACCGCTCGCTGGTCGAGGAGCGCGGCACATTCCTGATGATCCCGGCCGAGGAGATCAGCGACCGGGCCGAAGGCGTGCCGGTGCACATGAATGCCTCGAACCTCCGCGATGTTGTCGAGCCGCTGGGAGGGGCAACCGTCCGCGAGACCATCGAAAACAACTTGCGGCAGGTCGAAGAACAGGCTAAGACCGCTGGCCGCGAGATCCTCACCCACCTCAATCATCCCAATTTCGGCTGGGCAATCACGGCCGAAGATATCGCTCACGCCGTCACCGAGCGGTTCTTCGAGGTCTATAACGGGCATCCCGGCGTCAATCAGCCGGGCGACGAGAACCGGCCGAGCATCGACCGCCTGTGGGACATTGCCAACACGATCCGCCTGGCGCACCTCGATGCCCCGCCCCTGTATGGCATCGCCACGGACGACAGCCACCACTACCACGACAAGGAGAACGGCTCGCGGCCGTTTCGCGGGTGGCAGATGGTACGGGCCACGCACCTGACTCCCGAGCACATCATCCGCGCGATCAAGGCCGGCGACAGCTACGCGACAAGCGGCGTCACGCTGGCCGAGGTCAAGTACGACCCCGCGGCGAGGACGCTGGAATTGGCCATCGAACCCGACGGCGATGCAACCTTCACGGTCGAGTTCATCGGCACGCTACGCGGCTACGACGAGACGAATTCGCCCGCCCTGGACGCCGACGGCAAGCCTGCCACGGACAGGAGCGGCAAGCCGCTCCGCACCAGCCGCAAGTACTCGGGCGAGGTTGGCCAGGTTTTGGCGAAATCGCAGGGACTGGCGGCCAAATACACGCTGACCGGCAAGGAGCTCTACGTCCGGGCGGTCGTCACCAGCAGCAAGGCGCCGCTCGATCCTTCGTTCTCGGGCCAGAAGCAGCAAGCCTGGACCCAGGCGGTCGGCTGGGAGCGGCAATTTGAAAAGCCGGCGACGCTTCCTAGATAGGCATCCGTGGCTCCTCTGATTTGTCGTTTTGAAGAAATGCTCATCGGCTACATCAGCGATCACCGTTATGTTGCCTTGGCCGGTGTGGCCGTCGAGTTGATTGGCGCTGGCGTCTCGTGCGCGGCGACTTCACGGGCGTCGGGGAGCGTCCACGCCGACGTGCCGCCGGGCCGCTACGAAATCGTGCTCGCCAAGGACGGCTTTGGCGCGAAGCGCGTTACGCTCGACCTGCCCACCCCCGAGCCGTACCAGTTTCGCCTGCTGAAGGACGATCTGGTGGGCTACGTCTGGCCGAAATGGGTCCGCGGCGGCGAGGCGTCCGAGTTCCGCGTCCACAGCGACGCGGCGTATAAGCTGGAGCTCTTTCGCTACGGCCTTGCCAAGGAGTTCATCCGCACCATCGGCTGGTACGATGAGCATGGCCCGCGGGCGACGATTCAGATCACGCCTGACGGCGACTATTCACAAGCCGGAGTGACCTGGAACAAGTTCGGCTACACGAGCCCCCACCACAAGCAATTCGTCACGGCCCCGCAGCGATCGGGGCTCTATTTCTTCCACGCCAAGAGCGAGGCCGGACGTTTTTTCTCCTTTCCCTGGATCGTCGCCCCGGCAATGCCGGACGCGAACGTAGCCGTTCTCGCTTCGAACATCACCTGGAACGCCTACAACAGTTTCGGCGGCCGCAGCAACTACATCCATCCCGACCGCCTGCCGCCGACGCCCACGGTCAACGCCCGGCTGGAGCTGAATCGCTATATCAATCCCGAGCACGTCAACTACGCCGTCCAGGATTACGCGCCGCTATCGTTCGACCGCCCCGAGCCAATTTGTTCGATTCCCGAGCACGTGCAGGCGACCGATTCGATCGAAGGCCGCGCCGCCTGCCACGTCGCCGAAGCGGAGTGGCGGCTATTGGCGTGGCTGGAGCGCGAGGGCTTTGCCTACGACTATTATGCCGAGACGCAGCTCCACTTCGGCCAGCTCGACCTCGACGCGTACCGTGTGCTCATCATCAGCACGCACCCGGAATACTGGTCGGCCCAGATGTACCAGCTCGTCAAGCGCTGGGTCTTTGAGCGCGGCGGCCGGCTCATGTATCTCGGCGGCAACGGGCTGAACTGTGACGTGGAGTTTCTCGACGAGCAGACTTGCATCTATCGGAACGATGACGAGCGGCGATTGCGAGTGAAGGCCGACAAGCTCGAAAGCCGCTTCCACCTCCGTCAGGAATCCGAAGCGTCGCTCCTGGGCGTGGTGTATGACGACCGGGGGATCATGACTGCCGCGCCCTACCGGGTGATCGACTCGCGGCACTGGGTTTTCGCCGGCACTGGTCTTCGCGAGGGGGACTCATTCGGCCAGAAATCGCTGCACATGCGCGTGCCTGGCGGGGCGTCGGGGCACGAGACCGACAAGATTTCGCCCAATTCGCCCGCCAATACGCACCTTCTGGCCCGTGGCGAAAATCCCGGTGGCGGCGGCGCGGAAATGGTCCTCCACGAACCTGCGGGGGGCGGCGCGGTCTTCTCAGTCGGCTCGATCAGCTGGCCCGCCAGCGTGCTCGTGGATGAATCCGTCTCTGCGATAACCGCCAATGTGCTCCGTCGATTTCTCGCAGGCGAGCGGGGGGCGTCAGCTTCCTGAGCCTCCATGAAAATCGCCGCCATCGAAACGCACGCTGTTCGCATCCCGCTCAAGCCCGCCTATCGCATGATCTCGGCTTTGGGTAAGCACTGGGAATCGCATTTTGTCCTGGTGCGCCTGTTGACCGACGACGGCCTCGAAGGGGCCGGGGAGGCGTCGGCAACGGTGCGCTGGAGCGGCGAAACCGTGTGGGGAGTGCAGGCGCTCGTCGATCGCGTCTTCGCGCCGCTGCTGGTCGGCCGCGAGCTGGACGTTGCCGAGCCGCTCGCCACGATGGCCGCCATCGACCGGCTGATGGATCA
>JAKEHX010000647.1 GCA_022614795.1 Planctomycetaceae bacterium
AGAATCGCACCCATGTCCACGCCCCTCCTCAGCCCCGAAACCCGACAATTCACCGCGCGGGCCCTCTTGGTTGGCCAGCGGATCGACCTCAAGGCGCTCGGCTCGACGCAGCGGCTGGGCGGCGGGCCGCTGGTCCTTACGATTCGCGGCGGCGGGGTGGCGATTCTCTTTCGCTACGGCGCGGTGGTGCTGTTCGACGTCCAGCCGCTCGAGCAGGACGAGTTTCTCCGCCAGTTCCAGCCGCGGATTCAAAGCCCCGCCGCCGATCCCGAGTCGGAGCAGATCACGATCCGCATAGATCCCGACGCCAAAGAGGTTCTCGAAGGGACGACGGTCTTTCTGAAGGACACGTCGTCCGAGCGGCTGGAGATTGTGGCCGACGTGCTGGGCAAGAGCGTCGTGCTGGCCCGCTATGAGACGACCGTTGCCCAGACGTTCGACCGCATCGAGCCGTTTGCCGCCGAGCTCGTCAAGCAACGCACCGGCAGCCGCATGGCCCAGGAGCTCCTCAGCCACCTCGGCAGCGCCCTGTTGATCGAGCAGCAGATGGTCGGGCGCGTGCAGATCGACGATACGCCGGAGCTATTATGGGACCGGCCCGATCTGGAGCGGCTGTTTGCCCGCCTGCGGGACGAGTTTGAAATCCTCGAGCGCTATACGGCGCTCAACCGCAAGCTGGAGCTGGTCTCCCGGACAGTCGAAACTGCGTTGGGGCTGCTCCAGGCCCGTCGCTCGCACCGCGTGGAATGGTACATTGTGATCCTGATTGTCTTCGAGATACTTCTGACGCTGTATCAGCTGATCTTCTTGAGTGGACACTAGCAGAGAGGTCGGAGGTCAGAGGTCGGAAGTCAGAAGTCAGAAGTTGACTGTCGAACCTCTCGGCTTTGGACTTTGGACCTTGGACTCGCCTATGCCCCGACGAATCATCATTCTGACTGAAGGACACACCGAACCTCACGCCGGCAAGACCGCCGCCAGCGTCATTCGTTATCGCGGACATGAAGTGGTCGCCCTGCTCGACGGCACGCAGTCCGGGCGGACCAGCGGCGAGCTGCTGGGCACGGGCGATGTGCCGATTGTCGCTAGGCTCGACGACGTACCGGAGGCGAACACGCTGCTTCTGGGAATCGCTCCTCCCGGCGGCAAGATTCCGTCGAACTGGCGGGCCATCATTCTCGACGCCATCGCCCGCCGCAAGATGGACGTGATCAGCGGACTGCACGACTTCGTCGGCGACGATCCCGAGTTCTCGAAGGCTGCCAAAGCCAGCGGCGTGACGATCTACGACGTCCGCAAGAACACCGAGAAAACAATCGCCCGCCGCAAGGGGCTGCGGCCCGACTGCTTGCGCGTGCACGCCGTGGGGCACGATTGCTCGATCGGCAAGATGGTGGTCTCGATCGAAATCACCAACGGACTCAAAAAGCGCGGCCATGACGCCAAGTTCATTGCCACCGGCCAGACCGGCATCATGGTCGAAGGGGACGGCCTGCCCATCGACTGCGTCGTGGCCGACTTCGTGAGCGGCGCGGCCGAGAAACTGATCCTCGAGAACCAGCACCACGACATTCTGCTCGTGGAAGGGCAGGGGAGTCTTGTCCATCCGTCGTATTCGGGCGTGACGCTCGGCCTGTTGCACGGCTGTGCTCCGCAGGCCCTGATCCTGTGCTACGAGTGCGGCCGCGACCGCGTCACCGGCGTCGAGAGCGTCGAGATTCCGCCGCTGGCCGAGATCAAGCGGATTTACGACGTCATGTCCAACATCCACCAGCCGTGCAAGATCATCGGCATCGGCATCAACAGCCGCATACTTTCCGCCGCCGACGCGGCCCGCGAGCGCGAGCGGGTGAAAGCCGAGTTCGGGCTGCCGGCGTGCGACGTGTTCCGCGACGGGCCGGACGAGTTGGTCGAGGCGGTGATCCGGTTCAAGAACGCGGGCGGGTGGCATAGTCCCTCGTAGTCCCACACTCCGTGTGGGACGTGTCCTCAGTGCCGTAACCGTCTTCGCGGCAATGGTTTACGCCTTCACCTGATCTTCATCAAGAACCCGCCCGTGGACCCGAATCAGCAAGTGGGAAAGCCGTCGGCTCCCTGACATCTCTTCCCAGTCTTGTCTTCTCAGGAGCATCTATGGTTCCCAAATCGGTCCTGCCCCCTTCGTGGGAGGTCCCTGCTGAGTTCCGCAATCGTCTGGGCGAGCGCGTCGGCCGGCAGAGAGCGATGATGGCCGACGGGCATCTGCTCTTGGTGCTGCACCGGCCGCCGAAGAAGGACGAAGTCGAACGGTTCGCGCGCCTGTTCTGGCGAAAGCCAGACGGCACGTGGCAATCGAACGAACTGGGCAATGGACCGACCGCGCTAGTGCGGCACCTGGGCGATTTTGCCGAACTGATCGACAAATACGACCGGCAGGAGGACCAGGCTCAATCGGTCGACGACTACTTCGGAATTATGGAGGGCATTTCGCCGCTGACGCGGGCGGTGAAAAACTTGCATAGCGTGCTCCAGGATGCCCGAGAGAAGCTGCCGGACGAGCGCGACCTGATCAACGTCCGCGACAAGGCCTACGAGCTGGAGCGCTCGGCGGAGTTGCTGGCGACCGATGTGCGCAATGCCCTGGAATTCGCGACGGCCAAGAAATCGGAGGAACAAGCCGCCGCTTCGCACGAAATGGCGATCGCCGCCCATCGGCTGAACCTATTGGCCGCGTTCTTCTTTCCAATTGCCACGCTCTCGGCGGTCTTCGACACCAGCCTCACGCACCCGCTCGAAAAGTACATCCCGCCGCCGTACGCCTTTTACTCGGTCATCGGACTGGGCCTCTTTTTGGGCGTGGTCTTGGCGGCTTATCTGGCGGGCCCGGCGGAAGAGGATAAGAAAAGGCCGGCGTAGGGTGCATGAGTGCACCCTACGCCGTGACGATCGGATCCCGCTCGTCGCGGCTGGGCCAGATCGCCAGCGCGGGAAATTGCGCGGCGAGAATCTCGACCAGTTTCTCGACGCCGAACCGTTCGCTTGCGTAATGGCCAGCCAACAACAGCGCGATGCCCCGGGCCTCGGCTGCGTAGCACGTGTGGAGGCGAGCTTCTCCCGTCAGGAAGAGGTCGCATTTGGCGGCGATGGCCGCGTCGAGCAACTCGCCGCCGCTGCCGCAGGCAATTCCCACGTGCCCGATCGGCCGCTGCAAGTCACCCACGACTGCGACATGCGCGGTCTTCAGGAACTGTTTGACGCGGGCAGCGATTTGACCGAGCGTCTGCGGCTGCACCAAGCGGCCACAGCGGCCGGCGCCAATGTGGTCCGACCGTCCCGGTCGGACGGGGGGCGCCGCAGAAGATGGGTCGCTCACGATGGCTGCCTGTCCAATGGGGCCCATTGGAC
>JAKEHX010000648.1 GCA_022614795.1 Planctomycetaceae bacterium
CTTGCCGTCGCCCCAGACATAGGGCGGCAGGATCGCCTTGTGCCGCTCGTCGATCAGGTCGCAGACCGCCTGGCCGACGAGGTGGGCGCTGATGGCGTGGCACGAGAGGTCGTGGCTGGCCAAGAGGTCGCGCTTGCGGCGGCAATAGCCGTCGTCGGCCACGGCCTTATCGACCTCGAAATGATCGCCCCAGCAGGCCAGCTCGATGCCGTCGTAGCCGAACTCCTTGGTCTTGCGGGCCATCACTTCCAGCGGGAGATCGGCCCATTGGCCAGTGAAGAGCGTAACCGGACGTGCCATGTGCATACCCTTTCTGCGGATTAGTTCGTGATTATTTGGCAAGCATGGCTATTGTGGCGAGGCACGTGACCAACTGCAACGGTCGCAGAGGCTGCACTCAAGGCGGCTTGGGCAACGCGAGCGTGATCAGCCAGCCGACGAGGGCGCCTGTCAGGCCGCCCAGGCCACCGAAGACGGCGCCGGGGATCGCCCCCGAGATGCCCAGGGCGAACATCAATCCCATGGCTGCCGCGATGCCAATGACCACGCAGACGGTTGAGATCGTTTGGTGGGTGGGATTTGTTTTGGGAGGTTGCTGATTCATGGCGGCATTGTAGCGAAAGACGTTTTCTGGATTGCGGCGACTTGTCGATAATTAGTAGGCACACACCGTTTGCCGTCTGCCTTTAACGGCACACGGAGTGTGCCTACTACTTGACGTGCTCGACGACTTGTCCGATCGGACCCTGCCGGTCGAATCCGCCGGTCGGAATTCCGCGCTCGACGAGCTGGCCATTGACGCGGTAGTTGTGGAAGTAGAGCGGAATTCCCTCCGCCACGTCGTCGGCCGGGGTGCTTTGCAGGTGAATGTGCAGGTGCGGCTCGCTGGTGTTGCCCGAGTTGCCCACCTTGGCCAGCGGTTGGCCCTGGCTCACCGCGTCCCCCTCCTTGACCAGGATTGAGCCGCGCTGCAAGTGGCAGAGGAAGAGATACTGCGGTTGGCCCGCGTCCCGCACCTCGATCACCACCTGGTTGCCGCCGGCGGGTGTGCCACCGAGCACTCCGATTGGCTGGTCGGGCATGTCATCGAGCACGGCGGTTACTTTGCCGTCGGCCGGGGCCAACACCGGCAGTCCGTAGCAGAGATAATCTTCGCACCTTGTACCGTCGTCGCGGAAAGTTCGGCCGTTCTCGGCCACTAGCAGGTCATAGGCCCAGCGCTGATCGGGATAGGCGACGTGGTAGTTGACGCCCGGCGATCCGCCGCCCCAGCCCACGAGGATCGGCCCGTCGAGCGGAAGGCGAAAACGGACGTTGCTGGGGCGATTGTCAAAGGAGGATGGATAGACGCGGAACATGGCTGTCGAAGCGACCAGCGCCGCGATGGCCGCGACTCCCATGACCCGCCAACGGTTGATCACCGGCGGCTTCCAGATCGCCCACACCAGGGCGATCACCAAGAGTCCCAGCGCAATGACGATCCAAAACGACGGGTCGCTGCCGATGACCCAGCAGACCCAGCCGAGCGGCCCGGGCCACACGTGCGGCACGATGTACAGCGCGACCTGGCCGACGAGCAGGAGGGCAACGAAATAGAGCCACAGGTCGGGGCGGGTTCGGCGGGGCCGAGGTTTGGCGGCCGGAGGCAGCGTCGCGTTACCGAGCCCAGTTTCAGGCGGCAGGTTTAGTTCACGTGCCGGCATGACGACGGTTCTCCGTGCCTCGCGCGGCATTGTAGCACTCGCGCATGTTGGTCACACCGGTAGCCCGCGGTCCGCTCACTCCGCGGGGGGAAACTAGCGGCCACGGTATAAATCGCTGCTTCAGCGGGTAAATCCCTCGACTGCTATTGCATGTGGCTGCCTCCGGAATCCTCCGAACGGATTGCGCTCAAACCACCCATTAGTGGCTTGGACATTCTGTCGCTAAGCGAGCTGACAACGGATTTAATTTGTGAATTCTGCGCACATTCGCCCCTGCACTACTTGAAATTCTGGATTCGACACCACCGTAATTGCCCCCCGCGTTTGTGGCGCTGACCCGGCACTGACCCACTTCTCCCCATTCGCAAGGAATCGCCGCCATGCGTTTGCCCTTTCACTTGTGGAAAAGGACGCTCGTCGCCCTTGGGTTTTCAGGTGGTTTCTCGTTCCCAGGCTCTGCCTGGGAACTCCGTTTCCCGAGGCTCTGCCTCGCTTCTCACCCGCACGGGCAATTCCCGCCGCCAGTCGCGCCATCGTAGACTGATGGTGGAACAACTCGAGCCCCTGACCATGCTGACCGGAGTTTCCGTCGAAGCCGACGCGCCGAGCTACATCGAAGGACAGACCGCTTGGTTCTCTTTCTGGCTGTCCGAACCCGCCCCCGAGTCATTCCAGCTCGATCTTTTGGTCTCCGGCCCGGCTGGTCCAACCGGCTACGTGATGCCTATCGCCCAGGGCCAGACGAGCGCCCACGTCGATTTCCCGACTACCGACAACAGCACCCCCGGCGACAGCTACACGCTGAGCCTCGCTATCACGGGTTCCAGCGAACCCGGCGCCACGGGGCCGTTTGACTCCGCTTTGACTCAAATTCTCGACAACGATGGTGGCGGCGCCTCCGGTCAGAGTGGACCCGGCGGTCCCGTGACGATCACATTCGATGAACCGCCCCAAATCTACGAGGGAATACCGTTTGTGCTCACCGGCACGATCTCGCCCCCAGGCTACGACGGGTTCGACCACTTGGTGGATTATGACTACGGCGGCTGCTCCTTCGATCCGCAATCCGGCGAATTCGGGGTCTGGCTCCTCATTCCCGACGACGGCCCCGACCCCGAAGACGATACGCCGTCCCCAGTGGAGCAGATCGAGATCGAAATGCAGGCGTGGGGCGCAAGCGCGACGACGACGCTGACCGTGCACAACGTGGCTCCGTCGTTCTACAACCAATACAACCAGCTCTTGATCGACATCTACGACTATCCGCCGGGCGGGCCGTCTTTTGTCGTTTCGGGCGGGTTCTACGACCCAGGTTCGGACACGCACGTTGTGACGATCGACTGGGGCGACGAAAGCGCGCCGACGGTCATCCCGAACGGCGAGATCCTTTCCGCCTCGCACACGTATGAGCCCGACGGCGGCAACTACACAATCACGGTCACTGCCACTGACGACGATACCGGCGTCGGCACGTATACCGAAACCATAAGCATGTACCTGCTCGACCTCGACAACGATGCAAATAATGATGGCTACATCAACGCCGATGATGATCCTATTGAGGACGTTCCACCCGGCGCGTACATTATGGTAAACAGCGATAATGACAATGATACAGAAATTCCAGAAATCGTAGACATGTTCGAGGATGGGCCGATTCCAGAAGAAAACGACCTGAAGCCAATGCTTATCCAGTGGTCACCCAGGGCTTACGCATCGATCTCTGGACGTAAGTGCTGACCAGAGCATATCTTCCGTGGCAAGCGAGGGCGAGCGTTGCGGTCGCGAGACCGATCGTGC
>JAKEHX010000649.1 GCA_022614795.1 Planctomycetaceae bacterium
CGTGCGGTTAACGCGGTTTGGCGATTCGTGTTCACCTGCGCCCTCCTCGGCCGGCATTTCACCGGCACATAGCGCGCCCGCCTCGCTCGCCCGAACCTCCGCGGCTTCAACGTCTTGCGCCGCGCCAGCGCCAGCCGGAATCAGCCCGCCACCAGCGCTGTGCAGGTCGTTTTCGGAAACAACCGGCGAAGAATCGGGGGTTGCCGTTAACCTGGTACGTTTCTTCGCCGATCGAGGGATGCGCCGCGACAATCTCGGCGAGTAGGCTGGCGCTGGGGGAATGGGCGGCAGAGGTTCTGCTGGAGGAACAGGCGGAACGATCGGAGGCGATGAGCTTTCACGGGACTGAATGAGCTCGTCGAGCGATTGGAACTGAGACATGGCAATGGCTCCTCAAAAAACACTGCATGGGACATATTTGTATAGATGATTTGGAATTTCGCATGTGAACATGCGCGCGTCAATGATTCTGCGCGCGCTGTTTTTTGAGGGATGCCACTTACGGTGAGGCCCGTTGTCATAACCCCTGAATTCCGCGTGGTTTACGCCGCGATCGCGGATCGTAAGTCGCGCCCGAATTTTTTGGCGCCGTGACTAGTCTGGTCACGATTTTTACACTTGTACACTAAGCGGTTTTCCCATTTCCGCGCGGCGGCCCGCCGAATTTGGCCATCTCATCCACCCTCCAACTGTTGCCAACCACTCCCCGCGTCGTGTGAAATAGAGGGGCTCGTTGAACCGAGAAATCGATGCGCGGAGAAAACACGTTGAAGTTCCTCGTGACCGTTTTCGTCGTCTCCTTGATTGCCGTCGGACTGGCGCAAGCCCAGGAAGACGTTGCCGAGACGGCGGCCAAGACGGTGATCGACACCGCGCCGATCGTCGAAGCGCCGATCACCGAGGCCGATCGCGAGCACTGGGCGTTTCGTCCGGTCAAGCGGCCCGAGTTGCCCGCGGTGAAGGACCGGGCATGGCCGCGCAATGGCGCGGATGCGTTTGTTCTTGCGAGGCTCGAAGAGGAGGGACTCGCACCAGCCCCTGAAGCGAACCGGGCGACTCTCTTGCGGCGGTTGTCGTTTGACCTCGTCGGCCTCCCGCCGACGCCGGAACAACTGGCCGCTTTCGAGGCCGATCGCGCTCCCGATGCCTACGAACGGGTTGCCGATCGCCTGCTGGCCACGCCGGCTTATGGCGAGCGGTGGGGGCAGCATTGGCTCGATCTGGCCCGCTTTGCCGAAACCGATGGCTTCGAGCACGACAAGGTGCGGCCGCAGGCCTGGAAATATCGGGACTGGGTGATCGCGGCGCTGAATGCGGACATGCCGTACGACGAATTCGTGCGAATGCAGATTGCCGGTGAATCAAGTTCCAAGTTTCAAGTTTCAGGTTTCAAGTTAGGAAGCTGGAACTTGGAACCTGAAACTTGGAACTCGTCGCTTCCAACCGCGTTTTGCCTATCTGGTCCAGACATGCCCGACATCAACGACCAGCTCGAGCGGCGGCACAACCTGCTCAACGAGCTGACCGCGACCGTCGGCTCCGTGCTGTTGGGGCTGCAAATGGGCTGTGCCCAGTGCCACAATCACAAATACGACCCCGTCAGCCAGGCCGACTTCTATCGCCTGCGGGCCGTGTTCGAATCGGCCGTGCCGCCGCTCAAGCGGGACGCGCCCTATAACGTGCTTGCCGAGCAGAAGGACGCCCCCGCCGCCCGCTTCTGGATCCGCGGCGACCATCGCCGGCCGGGAGTGGAGGTGGAGCCGGCATTTCCGCGGATCGCGGGTGCCACTGCTGGCTCGTCCAGCAGTGCCAATCCGCCCTCTACTGCTGGGCAAGCCAGCAGTGGCACCCCGCGCTCAGCTTTCGCCGATTGGCTCTTTGCGGACGACAATCCGCTGACCGCCCGCGTGATCGTCAATCGCCTCTGGCAGCACCACTTCGGCCGCGGCATTTTCGACACACCCAGCGACGTCGGCCTGATCAATGCCGGCCCCACGCATCCGGAGCTTTTGGATTGGCTCGCGGTCGAAATGCGCGATCGCGGCTGGGGAATGAAGCGGATGCAGCGGTTGATAGTCGGCTCGGCGGCGTATCGGCAGGCTTCCAGTGCGGAGTGCGGAATGCGGAATGCGGAATTGAAGGCAGGGGAATCTGCCACTCCGCACTCCGCACTCCGCACTCCGCATTCGGATTCGCTGTTCTCCCAATTTCCCCGAGTCCGTCTCGACGGCGAAGCGCTCCGCGACGCCATGCTGGCCGCGGCTGAGCTGCTATCGGGCGAGTGGGGCGGGCCGGGCGTGATGCCGCCGCTGCCGCCGGAGCTGGTGGGGACGCTGCTCAAGGACCAGTGGAAGGCCAGTCCGCGCGAGGCCGATCACTACCGGCGGAGCATTTACGTCTTCGCCCGCCGTAATTTGCGGTATCCAATCTTCGAGGCGTTCGACCGGCCCGATGCCAACGCGAGCTGCCCGGTCCGCAACCGCTCGACCACCGCCCCGCAGTCTCTGGTGCTCTTCAACAGCGAGTTTTCGCTGCTGGTGGCCAGGCATCTGGCGGGACGGGTTGTCGGGAGCCAGGAGCCAGGGACCAGGAGCCAGGAACCAGGGACCAGGAGCCAAGAACCAGGAGCCACGGCCCAGGAGCCGGCACGGCAGATCGAGCAGCTTTATCTGCTGACGCTTTCGCGGCGGCCGACGGAGAAGGAATCGCTAGCGCTATTGAAGTTCCTGACCGACCAGCGCCAGCGGCTGGTCGGCCAAGCCCGCCCGCGCGAAGAGCTTGCGCTGCCCGTTGGCTGTCCCAACACGGCTGATCCCTATGCAGCCGCGGCCCTCGTCGATGCCTGCCTGGCCCTGCTCAACGCCAGCGAGTTTTTGTATGTCGATTGACGCGCCGCCAAGGGGGCCAAAGCCGCGGCGCTGGCTGCTGCGGATCTTGCTCGCCGGGACGATCGCCCTGGCCCTTTCGCTGGGAGGCGTCGTCTCGTTGTCGAAGCCTTTTCAGGACGGCTCGACGCGGCTGTTCGGCAAAGTGGTGGACGGCGTCAAGGACCATCCGCGGGCGACGATCGTGCTGTGCGTGGGAGGCGTGGCACTGTTGTGGCTGGGCATTGGCGCGCTTGCAGCTGGGCAGGAGTGGAAGGTGCATCGACCACTGGGCCGCCGGCGTGACGCGCGTCCCAGCGCCTCGATTCCCCCCGTGGAGTAGAATTAGATAAGTTTGATCGCAACCTGGTCCGGAGAATCTGCCGTGAATCAATTTCCTCGCATTACTCTCGATCCATCCGTGATGGGGGGCAAAGCCTGCATTCGAGGAATGCGGATTACGGCTGGCACGATTCTAGGATTGCTCGCTGCGGGACGATCGCGCGAAGAGATACTGAAGGCCTATCCTTATTTGGAGAACGAGGACATCGACGAGTCGCTGGCCTATGCGGCCTGGCGACTTCAGGAGCACGAGACGACGCTCCTCACCACATGAGCCTGAAGATTCTCGTCGACATGAGCCTGTCGCCGGACTGGGTGCCGCTGCTGGCGGCCCATCAGCATGCAGCCGTGCATTGGTCCACTGTCGGGCCTGCGAACGCCGACGACCCGACGATCATGGCGTGGGCCCAGGCAGCCGGGTATATCGTCTTCACCCACGATCTCGACTTTGGCACGATCCTCGCGATAACGCATGCAGTTGGCCCGAGCGTTCTTCAGATGCGAACGCAGGACGTATTGCCTGATGCCGCGGGAGCGCATGTTCTTGCGGCGCTTGCACAGCACGAATCAGAACTTGCCGCCGGGGCCATTGTTGTCATTGAAGATTCGCGCCGGCGAGTGCGCGTGTTACCATTTTGACGGCAGCGGGTCCGCGTTCGACTCTTCCTTCTTCATCACGACATGCCACCGCGGGCCGCAGTTGGGGCAGCGGCGCAGCCGCCGCGGGTTGCCAGCCGCCAGGTAGCGGATGCCTCCGGCTTCCCAAATCGACGTTTCTTGCCCACAACCGGGACAGACGCTCACCCACAGCCGCGATTCCTTTTCGATCGCCTGGCCCAGGCGGCGGGGGACGATTGCCAGTACAAAGCGTTGCAGCCCGTTCATCGAAGTTCCTCAGGAAACATGTTCGAATGAAACGGGCGATTCTTGCCTTTCCGCCCGATACTCCAGGCAATTCGCGGCATCCCGACTTGGGCGTCCACGGGGGGTTGGCAGGGGCCGGGTTCGTTATAATGGAAATTGAGCTAGTTGTTCTTGTGAAAGGATGGAGACTTCACCCTGACCCTCTGCTAGTGGGAGAGGAAAAGATGGCGACAAGACCTCTAACATGAGGAGCACAGCCATGAAAGTGGAGAAAATTCTGTATCCGACCGACTTTTCCGAGGCTGGCCAGCATGCTTTGCCGCTGGCAACGTCGCTGGCCCGGGATATGGGCGCAACGCTCATCATTGCCCATGTGGAGGAGCCGCCGGTGGCCTACGGCGGGGGCGAAATGTATTACGGCGTGGAGCCGCCGAATCACGAAGAGCAGCGGGCCAATCTGGATGCGGTGACGCCGACCGATCCGGGCGTCCCTTGTGTCCACAAGCTGCTCATTGGCGATCCGGCCGAGGCGATCGTGCAGCTAGCGGACGCGGACCACGTCGATCTGATCGTGATGGGCACGCACGGCCGCACCGGCCTTTCGCGCCTCCTGATGGGAAGCGTGGCCGAGGCGGTCGTCCGCCGCGCCCCTTGCCCGGTGCTCACGGTCAAGCAGTCGGCCGCCGTGCCAGCGGGACTTGCATAGTGGCGGAGCAAGCGTCATGGTGGAGTGCAGGGCGACTGGTTCTTCACGGCCAGTCACCCGCAGCCGCAAAGGAGGAAGCGATGAAAGACGGGGCGAGCAAGTTTGCGTATGTCGATCACATGCTGGCCGAACATCAGCGGCTGGAGCAGTTGATCCGGCGGACGATCGCGTCCGTGCCGAACTGGGAGGAAATGGACTCCGAGGACTGGCTGCCGCACATGTTGAGCGGGCTGGTCGCGATCCGCACGGAGCTGGTCCATCACTTTCGCAATGAAGAGCAGGGGGGCTGCCTCGAAGAGGCGGTGGCCCGCTGCCCGGAGCTTTCGGCGGAAGTGCAGCGAATTGAAGGCGAGCACGACGAAATCCTGGCCCGGCTGAGCGACCTGATCGACCGGTGCCAGTGCCGCGGCAAGCTGACGCCGCAAAAGGCCGTGGCGATCGATCAGGAACTGCGGCAGATCGTCCGCGAGCTGCGGGTCCACGAAACGGCCGAGAACCGGATCATGCAGCAGGGCTTCAGCGTCAGCCTCAAGGGCGAAGGGGCGGCGGCAATCGCAACCGGGGCTGCGAGTCGCGAGCCGATGCGGTCGGAAGTTTGAGTATCTGTGGTGACGCAGGGAAACGAGGAGGAGGACGAGAACGACAGTCGACGAGCGCGATCGGTTGTCAGGCGGGCGGGCGCCAGACACAATTGAGGGATTAAGCGCTTTCCCCCCGTCGCTTGTCGCTCATATGTCCAAACGCTCGTCGCGAATCACGGTCCCTGAGTTCATCGGGCTGAAGGCAGCAGGGCGGAAGATCGCCATGCTGACCGCCTATGACTATCCCACCGCAGCCGTACTCGACACGGCGGGCATCGATGCGATCCTGGTCGGCGACAGCATGTCGATGGTGGTCCAGGGGCACGAGACGACGCTGCCGGTGACCCTGGACGAGATGATCTATCATGCCGAGATGGTCGGCCGTGCGGTCGAGCACGCCCTGGTGATCGTCGATTTGCCCTTTCCGACGAATCACCTGGGAGTCCACAGTGCGATTGAAAGTGCCGGGCGAATCCTGAAGCAGACGCGCTGCCAGGCGGTCAAGCTGGAAGGAGGAGCCGATCAGGCCGACGTGATTGCGGGCCTGGTGGCGGCGGGTATTCCGGTGATGGCCCACGTCGGCCTGCGGCCGCAAAGCGTGCATCAGATGGGGGGCTATCGGGTGCAGCGCGACGCGCAGCGGCTGTTGGCCGACGCCCGGGCGGCCCAGGAAGCGGGGGCCTTTGCCGTGGTCCTGGAGTGCATCCCCAACCAGACCGCGGCAGAAATTACCGCGGCGTTGAAAATTCCTACCATCGGCATCGGGGCCGGCGCGCAGTGCGACGGGCAGGTCCTCGTGACGCATGACCTCCTGGGGTTCACCTCGGGCTATGTGCCCAAATTCGTGAAGCAATATGCCGACCTCAAATCGGTGATCAGCGGGGCAGTGGCCCAATATCGCCAGGATGTGCAAGAGGGTCGGTTTCCCGGGCCGCAGCAGTAGTCCAGAGAGTCCAAAGTCCAAGGTCAACTTTGGACTTTGGACTTTGGACCTGAGCGTTGTCCTGCCTCGTTCGCCCAGTTAGACTAGTCGGTATCATCTTCACATTGTCCCTCCGGCCGAATGCAGGTCGCGGGGGCTTCGTATTGCCCCGGCATGAACTTTGCGGCCAGTTGATTAAGTGGCGCAGGCTTGCAGCCCGCCATGAATTGCCTTCGCCCATGATCGATGTATGCGCCGCTAATGGACCTATGCTGCTAATTGTTTTCGCGCCCGGAGCGTGAGATGCCCCTATCTGCCAAGCTCGTCGTCGTCGGCGGCGAGGTGAAATCGGCTGAAATCAAACTCCGCCTTCCCTCGACTATCGGACGCGGGCGAGGGGCCACAATCATGCTGCCCCATCCTCTCGTCAGCCGGCAGCATTGCGAGCTGTTCGAGACCAACGGGCGGTTAATGGTCCGCGACTTGGGTTCGCTCAACGGGACTTTTGTCAACAACGAGCGGATCACCGAGGCGCAGCTGCCGCCGGGCGAACTGCTCACCGTCGGCGCGGTCACGTTCCGGGCCGTCTACGACCTGGCGGATTCCAGCGCGCCGCCCGAGGGCGCCGGGCCGCGGCTGAAATCGGGTCATGCGCGCGATACCGATCCCAATGGCACGGCGCGGCCCTCGCCCAAATCGACCGCGCCCAAATCGGCTGCCGAAACGGTCCCTGCCGGACCGCAGTCGAGCCAGCCGACTGTGCCCGTGGATGACGATTTCAATTTCGAGATTCCGGTGATGCCGGTCGATGAAGGGGCTCCTCAGCGCGACACGGACCGGGCTCCCCTGCCGCCCGAAGATAAGGCAGCCGAAAACCGGGCTGCCGAGCAGAGGGTTTTCCAGCACAAGTCTGTCGAGAAAAAGACCGACGTGCCTGCGCAGAAAACAGCCGAGCCCGCGGCCCCCGCCAGGCCGGCTCCGGCGTCTGGTGCGCCGCCCGCCTCCAGCAGCACTCCGCCGGAAAGTGCGAAAGGCGAGCCTCCTGCCAAGGATGTGAAGGTCGATTTCGCGAAGTGGGAACAGGAAGACGACCAGCCCCCGGCGCCCGGACACGAAGACGACGACTTCGGCGACTTCTTGAAGAGCCTGGGGACCAAGTAGGCGCCGTGCCGCACCACGGTAGGCCTCACGTTCCGCGTGAGGAATCATCACGCGGAGCGTGATGCCTACGTTGCTCACTCGCCTGGCTCCCTCTATACTCGTGGATTCCAAATTCGCCAAGAATCCGGCCGGCGGCCGCGCCGGCTGCGTGCGGAGAAGCTGCTGATGACCATCGACAAAACCCTGAAAGTCAAAGCCGGCGCGATCAAGAATCGCAACGTCTTGAGCCGTGCCGAGCGGATTGCCAAGCTGCTCGAAACCGATCGCTGGAAAGAGGGCGACAAGGTGCTGGGGCTGCCCAAAGTGCGGGTGCAGAAGCTGGCACTCAAGAAAAAGAAGAAGGCCAAGGCCGAAGAAGGGGCCGAAGGGGCTGCTGCTCCGGTCGCCGGGGGCGCTGCACCGGCTCCCGCCGCCGCTGCCGCCAAACCGGCCGCCGGCGCTGCGGCAGCCAAGCCAGCCGCGGGCAAGCCGGCCGCGGGCAAACCGGCCGCCGGCAAAAAGTAGCAATGCGCGTCAAGCTAGAATACGGCCGGCAGGGGCTCTACGCCGAATTGCCCGCAGAGCGGATAGTCCGGACGCTTGTCTACAAGGACGCTCCGCCGCTGCCTGACCCGCGCGGCTCGCTGCTCGAACTGCTGTCCAGGCCGATCGGCACGCCTCCCCTGGCCGAGCTCGCCCACGGGCGCAAGGACGCCTGCATCGTCATTTGCGACATCACGCGGCCGGTCCCCAACGAATTGATCCTGCGGCCGGTGCTGGAAACGCTCGCAGCGGCCGGCATTCCGCGCGAAAAAATCACGATCCTAGTCGCCACCGGCTTGCACCGGCCCAATGAAGGCGCCGAACTGGTCGAGATGGTCGGCCAGCACATCGTCGATCACTACCGGATCGAGAACCATCACGGCCAGGAGCTCGCCGAGCACACCTATCTCGGGCAAAGCCCGCGCGGCGTGCCGATCTGGATCGACACCCGCTACGTACAGGCCGATCTGAAGATCACCACCGGCCTGATCGAGCCCCACCTGATGGCCGGCTTCTCGGGCGGCCGCAAGCTGATCTGCCCCGGCATCGCGGCTTTGGAAACCGTCAAAGTCTGGCACGGGCCGGAGTTTCTGGAGCATCCGAAGGCCGATTGCGGCATTCTCGAAGGCAACCCGGTCCACGAGGAAAACACCTGGATCGGCCGCCACTCCGGCTGTGATTTTATCGTCAACGTGGTGATCGACGCCCAGCGCCGGCCGCTGGCGTGGGTCGCGGGCGACATGGTGGCGGCCTTCGAGGAGGGCGTGAAATTCGTCCGGGGCGTCGTCCGCGATACGGTCGCCGAGCCGGTCGATATCGTCGTCACCAGCTGCGCGGGCTATCCGCTAGATACGACGTTCTATCAGGCGGTAAAGGGGCTGACCGGCGCCCTGCCGATCGTGAAGCAAGGGGGCACGATCATCATGTGCGCCAGCCTGAGCGAAGGGATCGGCAGCCCGCAATTCCAGCAGCTCTTCCGCGAGAACACGAATCTGGAGGCATTCGTCCAGCGAATCCTCGGCAAGGACTATTTTGTGATGGACCAGTGGCAGCTCGAGGAGCTGGCCAAGGTCCGCCGCAAGGCCAAGGTAAAGCTCGTCAGTGATGGCCTCCCCGCCGAAACGCTCAATGGCCTGTTTGTCGAGGCCGCGCCGAGCGTCGAATCCGCCGTGGCTGCGTCGCTTGCCGAATATGGCCCGGCTGCAAAGATCGCAGTCATCCCCAAGGGGCCGTACGTGCTGGCGCAGGTGGCGTAGGGGAAGCCGTGGCCAAGTTCAAACCGTATACGCCGCTGCTTTACCCCGCGCCCAAGTGGCAACCGCCGATTTCACGGCGGATCACGCTTTGGCACGGCTGCGTGGACAGCGATCGAGTCAACAATAAACGATCATGACGGTCCGCATAGAGGATGGTATGATTTAGTAACTGGACCCGTGGCTGCCATGTGGAGGCAGCGAGTCGCGATGGCTGGGTCCGATCAGTTCAGCTTTCACACCCGTCGTGCCGTAGAATTCCTCAACCATTGTGTCGGGTCAGGTAGTGCCGCCCAATACACGCACTTTGTAGTGCGATAGCGAATCGGTGGAGACCACGATCATGCTTCCAGAACACCTCGTGGCTGAATACTGGGAAGAAGTCAAGCGAACGCTTCAGCAGCGCCATGGCATGGCACCGTCACGGGCTGCCGCGGCCGTGGCCCAGTTTCAGGACCAGGCGCTGCCGAAGACCGGAGACATGATCTATCATGCGGAGGCCGCAGCCACGGCCGCTACGGTAAAGAACTGGTGGCAGTCGCGGTCCAAGATCTCACCGGCTCGGACTGCTTGACCGAGCGCCGCGAGCTCGATCGCTCTCGTTCGCAAAGCCGATGCCCTACTTGAGGCGCACGACGATGTCCGGTTCGAAGTTGTGTTGCCCATCCAAGCCGCCGTCGTCTCGGCCGTCCTGGCCGACGCTGTACAGCACCAGTTGGCCGTCCTTGCGAATCATCCGCAGGGGCTGGCCGTCGTAGGGGTCGATCGGCACCGTCCCCATGAATTCGCCCAGCGACTGCAAGTCGATCGGAAACTCGCCGTGCTTGAGGCGATATCGCTCGGCGGCGATTCCCGCCAGCGTCACGTCTCGCATCGCCTGAGCACGGGCGCTGGCCGTGAAGGCTGCCTCCGTGCCAGGGACTACTTCCATCGACAGCACGTAGCGCATCCGCTCCAGAGGATTGGTGCTTTGCGCTACTGTCTGGACGCGGACCGCGATTTGCTTGCTTTCGGTGATCGATTTGGGAAACGGCTGGCAGGAGGCGTCAATATACTCCTGCATCAATGCGAGATAGAAACGGCAATCGGCCGGCCGCGTCAACTTCCCACCAGCCATCGGCTGGGCGGCTGTGGCAATGCGCGGACCCGGTGA
>JAKEHX010000650.1 GCA_022614795.1 Planctomycetaceae bacterium
GTCGCTGCCGATCGACCGCCGGACTTGCAAGCACCTGCGGCAGTACCGTGGGGAAGCGGCGGAGAGAGAGCGTTTGGGCGGAGTGCTCGCATCTCCTGCCACGCAACCTGCCGCCACGAAGGTCGCACCGCCACTCCTGTTGGCTCATCCCTGGGACAACGAACAGGACCTCACCGGCTGGTTCATGAGCGAAAAACTCGACGGCGTGCGGGCCTACTGGGATGGAGGGCAATTCCTGTCCCGACAAGGCAACCCATTGCATGCTCCGACCTGGTTCACGCAGGGTTTGCCGAAAATCCCGCTCGACGGCGAACTCTGGATCGGCCGCCAGCAGTTCCAGCGGACGGTGAGCATCGTCCGCCGCCAGGACGCCGGGGAGTTATGGCGGCAAGTGCTGTACGTCGTCTTCGATGCTCCTCATTCCGGCGGGCCGTTTGAGGAGCACCGCCGCCTCATGGCCAAGGTCGCCCGCGAGGACCTCTGTCCGTTCGTACGTGTCCTCGATCAGGCGGTCTGCGACAGCACCGACAGCCTGCGAAAGGAACTGGACCGGCTTGTGACCCTCGGCGGTGAAGGGCTGATGCTCCGCCAGCCGGGCTCGCTCTACGAATCCGGCCGCTCCTACACGCTGCTCAAGGTCAAGCGGTTCCACGATGCCGACGCGGTCGTAATCCAGCATCTGCCGGGAGCTGGCCGTCACAAAGGAAGGCTGGGCGCCCTGCTGGTCCAACTTCCCAATGGCACGCAGTTCTCTGTCGGCACTGGCCTCACCGATGCCCAGCGCGAGAAGCCGCCGGCGGTCGGAAGCGTTGTCACATTCCGTTTCCAGGAGCTGACCGACGGCGGCGTGCCACGCTTCCCGAGCTTCGTGCGAGTGCGCACGGACCTGCTCGCCCAGCCGACACCGCGGACGCTCCTGGGAGCGCTCGATGCTTGAAATCCTGGAGGTCGGCTACTGGTCATTTGGCGGCGGGACACTGCCGGCGCACCTGTGCGAAGGCCAGATCACGAAATGCCGCTGGCTGGGGATCGTGGTTTACGTCCGCGAGAACCTCGACGGCGGCTGGTCGTTCTACATCAGCTCCAACGAGCGAATGTCTGATAAGGGAAGCGGTCGCGGTCGAGGCCGGCCGTCTCTGCGCCGCAATGTCCTCGATCTTTGCACGCAAGACGCGACCGATTGGGAGACTGCTGCGGATATCGTTCGCTCGCTCGACGCGCTCCGGCGGCCTGTCCTGAGGAACCGGCGCTTTTCGGTGCGCTGGGCCGAAGCCGCCTTGGCCAAGTACCGGCGCGATCCATCCAAATTCGTCTCTTGAACAACAGAAGGAATCCCATGAAACGTCGTTTCGAGTTCGTCCAGGGCGCGTCCAGCAAGTTCTACGAGGTCGCTGTGACCGGCAAGTCGGTCGGCATCACGTTCGGCCGCATCGGCACTGCCGGCCAGGCGCAGACCAAGCAGTTCACTGATTCCGCCGCGGCGCAGAAGCATGCCGAGAAGCAGATCGCCCAGAAGTTGAAGAAAGGGTACGTCGAGCAAGTGGCTGCCTGACGGCGCCAGTGTATTCGCGGTTGCTCCAACGCCTCTGTCCATTCCATTACCGCTTCACGAAGGGTCCAGCACATGCACATCCTCTATATCAACAACTCCGGCTCCGGGTTCGCCGATCGCATCGAGGTCGCCGACGGTTTGACGGTCCGAACACTCTTCGAGCAGAAGATGAGCGGCAAGCCGGCCGACTATCTGATTCGCGTCAACCGCCAGCCGGCCAGCGCGGACCAGGTGCTCCAGGAGGGGGATCGCGTCTCGATTACGCCCACCAAGATCGAAGGGGCGCATTAGGCAACCGACCCGGCAGCCGCCCGGAGCGATTACACCGCGCCGGGCAACTGACCTTTACCGAGGAGACTTGCCGATGACGACCCAGACCGAAATTGGGCGGCTCGCCATTCGGGCTGCCGCCAAGATCCATGAACGGCTGCATACCCCCGGTCGGCTGAACTGCGTGGACCGCTTTCCAGGCACCGCCTGGGATCGGCTGCGGAATAGCCTATGGCGACACCGCAAAGTGGAGGTCCGCGGCTGGCAAACGGCAGCCAATGCGCTGCTGTATGACCTCGACTACCAGACCGGGCTATTGATCAGCCAGCTTCAACGTTTTCGCAATGAGCTGCCATCCTCCGGACGAGCCAATCGGATTGTCGCGCCCAGCCAGATCGTGGCTGACCTGCTGGCGCTGGAAACCGAGTTCGAGTCGGCCACGATCGACCTGAAAGAAGGCACGGTCACCGTCCAAACCGAACCCATTGAGCTGGAAAGCCTCTGGCTCGGGCCATTCGACGTCCGCCTGTGGTGGGAGCGGCTGAACGTCCGCCGGGCCTACGAGGTGATTGCAATTGATCCGCAGAGGCCGTCCAAGGACGATTCCGTTACGCACCCTCACGTTCAGGACCGTTTGCTCTGCGAAGGGGATGCCGCGCTTCCAATCAAGGCGGCCCTCGCGGAAGGCCGCTTGTTTGATTTCTTCCTGCTCGTGCGGCAGACCTTGCAAACCTACAACAGCTCCAGTCCCTATGTGCGTATCAGCGAATGGGACGGAATTCACTGTAAGGACTGCGGCTGGAGCATGGAGGCCGATGGCGCCGGGAGCTGCGATCGCTGCGATGAAAACGTCTGCAGCGAGTGTTCGACTTACTGCCGGAGCTGTGACCGGTACGTCTGCCATGGCTGCACGGGCGAATGCGCCGAGTGCGAAAGCGCGTTCTGCGACGCCTGCCTGACGCTCGACGATCCGGCACAGCGACTGCTCTGTAAAACCTGTCTTGAAAAAGGAGCCAATACTGACGATGACGACGACCAAGGGCGCTTTGCCGCTGCGGCTGACGCCGTATGCCTGGGCCAAACTGCAGCGGCTGCGTGACCTGAGTGATACCGAGGTTGGCGGTTTCGGGGTCTCCGCGAAAGATGACTTGCTGCTCGTGGAGGATGTCTGCTTGATCCGTCAGCAGTGCAGCGCGGTGACGGTCCGGTTCGAAGATGTTGCGGTCGCGGATTTCTTCGATTGGCAGGTGGACCGGGGTCTTGCGCCGGAGCGCTTTGCCAGGATCTGGATCCATACCCATCCCGGCAATAGCGCGCAACCCAGTGTCACCGACGAGGAGACGTTCGCGAGGTGCTTCGGCACTGCGGACTGGGCCGTGATGTTCATTCTGGCTTGCGGCGGACAAACCTATGCCCGGCTGCGATTCCGCGCCGGACCCGGCGGCGCGCTGGTCTTGCCGGTCGAGATCGACTTTAGCGAGCCGTTTGAGGCCAGTGACTGGGAGGCCTGGGATGCGGAATACGTTGAGGCCGTCATGGCCGAACCGGTTCTTCCACAGCCCGAGCGCAGACCGCGCTTGGCCCCTGCCGAGGCTGAATTGCACGAGCTGGCGCTGGCCGCGCGATGGAATCACGCACTGTGGGACGACGTCCCGCGGCTGGCTAGTCCGTTTGACGAGGATTTTTGCCCCTATCCCTTTCCGGAGACCGCAGATGATTACGTCGGCGCCCCGTTTTGAGCGCCAGGCGGCGCTGGTGCCACGCGACATGCTCGCAGCGATGTCCGTGACGGTGATTGGAGTCGGAGCGATCGGCCGCCAAGTTGCGATCCAGCTCGCCGGCCTGGGCGTACCGAGGCTGCAGCTCATCGACTTCGACCAGGTCGAGCCGACGAACATTACCACGCAGGGTTA
>JAKEHX010000651.1 GCA_022614795.1 Planctomycetaceae bacterium
GAGAAATTCGCAGCACTCGACAACCACACGTTCGACTCGCTCAAGTCCCAGGCAATCGATCCCGCGCCGCCGGATTGGGTCCTGAATGCGGCGCGGACAGTTGACCGCACGACACAGGCTGCACGCGACTACGTCTCGTTCTGGCCGCTCGACCGCATCTTTCGCCACTACACTTCCGGCGTCCAGACCAAGAACGACGCAGTCTTCGTCGGCTTCACGCGCGAGCAGCTTACCGGACAAGTGCGGGCGTGGCTGGCCGGGCAAGCCGATCCGCCTGATTTCGACGATCGGTTCATCCAGCCGTACTTGCTCGCCCCGTTCGATCGGCGCTGGGTCTATTACGATCCGCGGCTAGTGGGCCGGGCGCGTTATGCGGTGATGCGGCACATGCTTGCGCCGAACCTGGGCCTGGTCTTCATGCGGCAGAGCACGAACCTGGCGGAATACGACCACTTCCTGGCCGTCGATAGCCTGGTGAGCGACCGCGTCTTCTACAGCCGGCACGGCGCGCCGTTTCTGGCGCCGCTGTGGGTGGAGGCCGGAAGTCGGAGGTCAGAGGTCGGAGGTCAGGTGGGAGACATGCGGGAGGGCGAGGCTACTGCCGAGCCACACGCCCACGCAAGCATGGGAAGCGGCACGCGAGAGGCCAACTTCGCGGCTGACTTTGTCGCGGCGATCACAGCTGTAATCGGCGGCGTGCCCAATCCGCGGGTGCTCATTGACTATCTCTACGCCGTCGCGCACTCGCGGGCCTATCGCGCCCTCTACGCCGAGGAATTGCGGCGCGGATTCCCACGGATTCCGCTGCCGACGGATTGGGAGGCATTCCGTCGATTCAGCGAACTGGGAAGTCAACTGGTGTCGCTGCATGTGGGAGCGCCCGGCGGCAGTTACCCGAACGGAACGTTATCGCCTGCCGCTGCCGACTCCGAAACGAGCGGTGCGTTTCGCATCGGCGGTTACGACGTGCTCAAGCGCTGGGCCAGGCCGCGGCGGACGCGGGGACTCTCGGCCGACGACGAGCGCGAACTGGCCCGAATCGCGTGGATTGGCCGCGAGACGCAGCGGCTGATGCATGAAATCGACAGACAAAGCCCCGACCATCGGTGGGGAGTTGGCTTGGCGAAAGCGGGGCTTGCGAGCACTCCGTTGGGGAACGCGAATCCGACGTGCCGTCGCGCTGACCACCATTCATGACTTTAGTCGGCAGTGCTTTGTGATTGGTCAGGGTTCCAGGGAGTTGAAACGCCCCATCCGCCGCCGCCGGGAGTTTCGATCATTAGTACGTCGCCCGGCCGAACACTAATTTGAATCGAGCCCGGAAGTGGGTATGAATTGCCTGTTCGTTCTAGCGAGTTGCGGCCGAGGTCGGCCGGACCGCCACCGTTCATGCCGCAGGGAGGTATGGGCCCGCGGCGCTGCGACAGGATAGACAGCGTCAGTTCTCGCAGGAATTCGATGCGCCGAATCACACCATTGCCGCCGCGGTGCTTGCCGCGTCCCCCCGAGCCGCGGCGGATCGAAAACTCCACCAGCCGCACCGGGTAGCGGGCCTCCAGCACCTCGGGATCGGTCAGCCGGGTGTTGGTCATATGCGTATGCACGGCGTCGGCGCCATCGGCGTCGGCGGTGGCCCCGCTGCCGCCGCAGATCGTCTCGTAATAGCCAAAAGTGGAATCGCCGAAGAGCACGTTGTTCATCGTCCCCTGGCTGGCGGCGGCCAGCTTGAGTGCGGCCAGCAGCACATCCACGACCCGCTGCGACGTTTCGACATTCCCGCCGACAACCGCCGGACAAACCTCGGGCCGCTCGCGCTCGGGCGGGTTGAGCACACCCTCTGGCAGGATGATCGTCACCGGCGCAAGCACGCCCTGGTTGAGTGGAATGTCTTCGACGACGACGAGCCGCAGGACGTACATCACGGCGGCGGTGACGATGGCCCGATTGGCATTGAGGTTCCCTGCGGAAACCGGCCCGGTACCCGTGAAATCGATCGTCGCCGTCTCGCCTGTGGTGGTAATGGCAATGCAAATCGGCGTGCCGTCGTCCAGATAGTCGGTATACTCTTGCCGTCGCCGTGGCAATTGGGCCAATGCGGCGCGCATTTTTCGCTCCGCTGCGTCCTGAATGTGCCGCATGTAGGCCAGCACGACCGGCTCAGAGTAACGCTCGACCAGGGCCCGCAAATCGAGCACTCCCTGCTGATTGGCGGCGAGCTGGGCCGTGATATCGGCCAGGTTGGTTTCAGGCGAACGGCTGGGATACCGGCCCGACGAGAGCAGCTCGCGCAGCTCGTCAATTCGGGGCGAGCCGGCGTCGAGCAGCTTGAAATTGCGGATCAGCACCCCTTCTTCGGGCAGATTCCGGGAGAACGGCGGCATCGAGCCGGGCGTGATGCCGCCCAATTCGGCGTGATGCGCGCGGCTGGCGGTGAAGAACACCAGCCGGCCGGCGGCATCGTGTACCGGCGTGACGACCGTGATGTCGGGCAAGTGCGACCCGCCGCGGTACGGATCGTTGGTGACGAAC
>JAKEHX010000652.1 GCA_022614795.1 Planctomycetaceae bacterium
GAAGTAGCTTCCAACACCAACCCGAAGCGTAAGCGAGGCGAGTTTCCTCGCTGACGCTTCGGGCTAGTGTCGCCTACCGCACGAGCGTGCCGGCGATTGCTGTGCCGGCGAGCAGGTCGCGGAGCCGCCGCTGCTGGGCGTCGTTCAGTCCCGCGCGGGGAAACGCGCAGGCCGGACAATCGATCAGCCCCTGCCAATAGAGGATCTGCTTCGTTGCCGCGACGATCTGCGCGGTGAGCGCCGCTTCGATGATCTGATTGGCTTGCCGCTGCATGGCAATCGCCTCCGCATGGCGGCCGGCTCGCGCGTGGCGGTAGATCGAAACGATCAGCTCGGGCATGAAGTTGTAGGTCGAGCCGATGCCGCCGTGGGCGCCGATTGAGAGACCCAAGGCGAGTGCTTCGTCCTGGCCGTTGTAGAGAATCTGTTCGGGCGAGAGCCGGGCGAGCAGCCGCTGCATGACGTAGAAGTTCGGATCGGTGAACTTGAGGCCGGCGATATTGGGAATGGCCAACAGACTCGCAAGCTGGGCGAGCGATGTTTGCTGGCCGGTCAGGCCGGGAAAGTGGTAGGCCACCACGGGAAGCTCGCTATGCCGGGCGAGTTCCGCGTAGAACGCGTGGATTTCGTCCCAGACGTAGCCGCCGGCGAACGGGGGAATGCTGCTGATGGCGTCGGCGCCGGTGCGGGCGGCATGATCGGCCAGCTCGAATGCCGCGGCGGCCTGGGTCGCGCCGACATGGACGATCAGCGTGCCGCGGCCGCGCGAGGCGTGGATCGCAACTTCGACCAGCCGCCGGCGGATCTGGCTATCGAAGTGAATTCCCTCGCCCGTCGTGCCCGTGACATAGAGGCCGCCAACGCCTTTCGCATACAAATGGTCGATCAGCCGCTCGGTGCTGCGCTCGTCGAGGCGGCCGTCGGCGGTGAGGGGCGTCACCAGCGCGGGGAGAATGCGGTTTTCGGCGGCCAGGAGGGGACTGGGCATCAGTGAGCGGCGCTTGAGTGGTCAAACGTGTTAGGATAGTTCGCCTGTAGCCGAAGTCGCCAGACTTCGGGGATATTTAGTGGGCTGCCAGGCCCGAACTCTGGCGAATTCGGCTACTTTCCTTGCCATGTTCGTACACGCCGTCGATCAGCCGCACATTCCGCCGCTCGAATGCCCCGCGCGGTTTCGCACGGAGATCGTCTATTTCATGACGCCGCCGGGCGTACGCGGCGCGCCGGCCGACCTTGCCGACGGCGAGTATTGGATCGATGCCGCTGACGCCCGCCGCTGGCTGGACGAGCAAGTGGTCTATGTCGTTTCGCCGCTCGATGCCGAGAATCAGGCCGAGATCGAGCTGACCGAGTATCACGAAGCGTTCTTGGAGTGGCTCTTGGCGGGGAATGTGCGGCGAGTACGGCTGGCGTAGGACAACCGTCCCGGTTGTCCAGAATGGCGATGAGAAGGGGTTTGGACAAGAGGGACGCTTGTCCTACGAGAACCTACTTGATCCCGCTGATCCACAAAAACGGCTTGTCGGCTTCGTCGGTGCGAACTTCGTATTTGAGTTTGGCCTGGAACAGAATCCGGTCGAGCGCCTTGGCGTAAAACGTGTTGGACTTGGGCAGCTCGACCTTCGTAGTCGCCAGATCGACCTCCAGCCGGGCCAGGGCGTTGTAGTCGATCACCATCGGCACCTTGATGCGGCCGCCGATCGCCTGAAGCGTTTCGCCTAGCGAGAAGTCGGTGATTTCGACGTTGAGGAATTTGAACAGCTCGGGCACCGTCTCGCCAGCTGCGGCTTTTGGCGGCCAGCCGACCGGCCAGTGCTCTTTGACGCTGCGGCTGTCGGCGATGCGGAGGCGCAGCTTGCCCTCGGCCTTCTCGGGGACCATCACCAGGCCCAGCGGCCGAAGGACGGCGGCGATCGCGGTGCCGGAAGAAAGGCCCTGTAATTCATCGGCGACCGGGTCGGGCGAGCCGAGGGCCCGCTGGCTGGCCGCGTCGGTGATGAATTTCAGCGGCAGCGTGTCGGCGATCTTTTTGGAAACGTCGCGCGGGGCCTGGCCCTTGGTCGAAAACGTAACCGGAGCTTTCAGCGTCTCGTGAACTTCGACGAGCTGCGAAGGCAAGAGGCCAAAGGCGGCCGGTTTGACGGCGATCGCTTCAATGCCGTCAGCTCGCAGTTTGTCGAACCAGGCGGCAAGGCGGGCCTTGTCGCTGATCGCGAAGCGGCCGCGATTGGGCAGGTTCAACTTGCCGTCGGCCGTCAGCATGCCGACGACGTGATAGCTGGGCGAATCATCCTTGCCCGAACGCTTGATCGATGGGGCATCGCCCGGCTGAGCGCCGCGGATGCGAACGCTCGCCAGGCCCAGCTCGCCCAGCATCGTGTTCCACTTGCCGGCGTCGGTCAGGGCAAAGCCGGGCTCGGTGCAAACTTCGATGTCGATTCGCGGCTCGGCGGCGGTGAGCGATGTGGCGAGCGCGCCGACCAGTATGAACACGATGGCGCGATTTCGATTCATCCTGGCTGCTCCGTTCTGCTGGCACACCGATTATACGACGCCAGCGAATTCGATCGGCGACCTCCGATCTCTGACCTCCGACCTCCGACGCCTGACCCGCCCGCAAACTCCGCGTCCTTTCCCTCTTTCGCCGCACTTCCCAGGCCGCGCATCGTGCTCAACATGCCGGTTTTAGCGGATATTCACTGAATGCCGGTCCCGCGGGCGGTCGAAAAGTAGCAGGCACACTCCGTGTGCCGTCTAGCCAACGGCACACGTCGTGTGACTCGCACGCAATCAACGGCACACGGAGTGTGCCTAATACTGAGGGGGACACACATGATTCGTCGTTTGATCCTGGCGCTGGGCCTGGCCGTGGCCCTGTCCGTCGTCTTCTCGGCCACCGAAGCGAGCGCCCAGGAACGGGCCTACAGCCGGGTCTGGGGCGGGCAATATGGGCGGACCGACTGGGAGCGGTTCTATCACTATCCCTACGTCTGGTATCCGCAGAACTTCTGGGGGAATGAATACTACCGTTCGAGCGAGGACCTTTATTTCCGTTATCCGCCGGAAATGCAGGTGCCCGTGTACAACCGGCAGTGGCACAACTACTATCCGGAAGGTCGCCGCTATCACCAGGGGCACCACTTCATCCTGGATGTGTTCTAGGAAGTCCTGTTCGCCATGCGGCCAACAGGAAAATGGAATGACAGGAAAATAGGCGAAGGCAGGGTCAGCCGACTCTGCCTTCCGCGCTTTCTTGTGGGGAATTTTCTTGTAGTTCACCGGCTCAAAATGCCGTGAGCGCAGCTGCCACAATTCACAAGTCTTTATGCAGACATAACTTGTGGCTGGGTCAGCAGCATTCCGGAAAGCCGCAGTTTGTTGACACAGAAATCTCCGCAAGCCGCGCGAACCTTTGTCCGGCAACCCCGTCTAAACCCACAACTCCGTCCAGGGCGGTCGTTTTCCCTCAGAGGCCACGCTTCGCAAGCGTTGCTTCCACCACCCTCCTGCGGTAGGATTGCTAGTGAGGTATGTTCGGCTGCCGATAATCTCGGTAGCCCTTGTGTAAGTTGGTTCCGTTTTTTTTGGTTCTTTCTTCGCACTGTGCGCCGCAAGCGCCAGGGGAGGATCCGATGCGTAGCACGATCAATGCCATCGCCAATGTAACGACCATCGCGTTTGCGAACGTCATCGTTCGCACGGTCGTGGCCGGTGTTGATGCGCTTCGCGGTCCCGCCCCGCTTGCGATGCGCCTCTATGCCGCCCTACCAGGCGAGAAGTGGCTGCGCTCCGGTAAACAAAAGCCGGAACAGTCCCATGCTGGGATCTCCCACGTTGGGACATTAGGCCACTTGTCGTGCAGTGACCAAAGAAGTCACTGCCGCCGGGATGAATCCCGGTGCCGGCGTCCGCGACGGTCAGGATGCGGGCTGACATAAGACCACGGGCGATATTCGCCCGGTCTTAGAAGCGCCCCATCCAGACAGCGGACGCCAGCCGAGCGGCCTCGCGACGAAGTTTCGTCGTGAACAAGCCCTCGCCGCTGACCGCCGCTGTTTTCCCTGCACCCAAGCGACACGCCCGCCAGGCCCTGAAAGGCCCTGCCGCCAGCGTGAGCGCGAGCCATAGATCGGAGAAAGATATGACCTTCACCTTCGACACCGAGACCGAGACTGACCTGACCACCCTCGTCCTGGCCGCTCAGGCCGGCGACCGGCTGGCCTTCGGCGAGCTGTTCGAGCGGTTTGAGCGGCATGTCATGGCGATCGCGCTGCGCCGGCTGGGTGACTACACCGAGGCCCAGGAGCTGTGCCAGGACGTCTTCATCCAGGCGATGAAGAAGATCCGCCAGCTCCGCGAGCCGCAGGCCTTCGCCGGCTGGCTCCGGTCGATCACCAATCGGATGGCGATCAATCGGCTGGTCCGTCGGCCGGCCGATCGGGCCACCGAGCAGGAGGCGCTCGACGCCGCGTGCGTCGAGTCGGCGACCCCGCTCACCGAGGTGCTGGCCGACGAGCGGAAGGACGGCGTCCGCGCCGGCCTGGCTCAGCTGGGCCGTCTCGACCGGGAGACCCTCGAGGCGTTCTACGTCCGGGGCCAGTCGCTCATCGAGATGTCGGACGCGTTCGACGCGCCGGTCGGCACCATCAAGCGGCGGCTGCACGTCGCCCGGAAGCGGCTGGCCAAGCACGTCGAGGAGTTCGCGGCCGTGTAGGACGGATTTGTAATCCGTCCATGGCCAAAAACGTCAATCC
>JAKEHX010000653.1 GCA_022614795.1 Planctomycetaceae bacterium
CCTGGTGCTCCTGGCCGCCCAGTGGTCGCTGCTGCGGATCGGCTGTTAATTACGGTTTGTCACGGTTAGTCGTGCCAATCATTGAAGATTCAGTAGTTCCAATTTCCTGCCTCCACCGACCTCGCGTCGGTGGGGCGACGATTGATAGCTAGCCCAAGCACGCGCGCTACAATCGTTATCGCCTCGCCCGCCGCGAAGCGGCGGGCGAGGCGATAACGAAAAAGGGTAGGGTAGTCTTTGTTTTAGCTGTCAATCACACAACCACCGACGCGAGGTCGGTGGGGATTATACAAATTCGCAATTATTCCCTTAGTCATCCATCCCTCACGTACATGTCTGCCGCCACCGAAATCCGTTGCTCTGCCACTGCGGAGGCTTCGTCTCTCGCCACTGATCTTCGTTGCACGGCCACCGTTGAAGTCGAGCTTTCGCACTACCGCTCGATCAGCCGGGCTGCCATTGTGTCGCTCGTGCTGGGCATCGTTTCGTTTGCCGGCCTGGCGTTTTCGTCGCTGCTCGTCTTGCCGATCGTGGGCGTGGTGTTGGGGCTGGTCGGGCTCTCGACGATTCGCCGCTACCCGGCGGAATACACCGGCGGAAAGATCGCCGCAGCCGGCATCGCCCTGTGCAGCCTGCTCTTCGTCGGCGGCGTGAGCTGGCACACCTACGACTATGTGACCGAAGTGCGTCCGGATGAGATCCGAATCCTCAGCGGAAGCACATATTGGGATCAGCTGCAATTGGATATCAACCGGCCGGATTTGCCAGTCTCGCCTACGTCGCTCGAGCTGTCGGGCAAAAAGGTCTTTATCAAGGGTTACATTCACCCGGGCGTTGCCACGCGCGGCAAAGTGGATCGTTTCATTCTCGTGCCTGATTTTGGCACATGCTGCTTTGGAGGCGATCCGAAGCCCACGGACATGGTTGAGGTGTTCATTCCCGAACAGGCGAGGCGGCTGTCCTATACACGCACCAGGGTCAAGCTCGCTGGCATCTTTGAGGTCAGTCAGATCGCCTCTCAAAGGATGCAGATGAAGAACCCCGTGTGGTACCACCTGGAAGTGTACGAGGTGCGGTAGACCGAATGTCGAAGGACGAAAGTCGAATGACGAAGCAGTGGCAGTCATGACGAAGGACGAATGGGTGTAAATGGGTTACGATAGTCCCGTTGCCACTTCGGATTCTGTCATTTGGATTTCTCTCGTCATTCGGTATTCGACATTCGTCTTCCATGTTCCTCGGCATCGAAATCGGCGGGACGAAACTCCAACTTGGCGTGGGCGCCGGCTGCGATGCAGAACTGGCCGCACTTGTGCGCCACGACGTCGATCCACCGCGCGGTGCGCCGGGCATCCTCGAAGAAATTGAACGCTCGGCCACCGCCTTGATTCAGAAGCACCCGATCGACCGGATCGGCTTTGGCTTCGGCGGGCCTTGCGACGGCGTCACCGGCGTTGTGACCAAGAGTCATCAGGTGGCCGGCTGGGAGGGCTTTCCGCTCGCCGCCTGGTGCCGCGAGTCGCTCGGCAAACCGGTGGTCATCGGCAACGACTGCGATGTCGCCGCCCTGGCCGAAGCCCGACTGGGGGCGGGTCGCGGCGCGGCCAGCGTCTTCTACCTGACCGTCGGCACAGGGATCGGCGGGGGTCTGGTGGTCGGCGGCAAGCTGTTCGGAGCGGGCCGGCCCGCGATCGCCGAAATCGGCCACCTCCGGCCCGGCCTGCTGGCCGATCGCCCCGACATGACGGTCGAGTCGCTCGCAGCCGGCCCGGGCATCGCCGCAACGGCAGTTGCTCGCATGACCGGCGTCGCCCGGCCGCTCGATACCCTCCGCAGTGTTACTGACGGCGGGCTTCGCGGAGACGGCGAGACGCCCACGCAGCCGCAATTTCGCCGCGCCCAGATGCGCCAGCGGCTCTATGACGTGAAGCAAACCGAAGAAGAGTACATCGCCGACCTCTTGCAGCGCGCCGGCGGCGACGCCGAGCAGCTCACGGCCAAGCTCGTCGCGCAGGCGGCGGCTGAGGGGAACGCGATCGCCGGCGAGGTGGTCGACCACGCGTGCCAGGCGCTGGGATGGGCGATCGCGCAGGTGATCACGCTCGTCGCCCCCGAGGTCGTCGTGGTGGGGGGCGGAGTCTCGCTGATCGGCGAGCAGTTTTTCTTCGCCCCCTTGCGAGCCGAAGTCGCCCGCTATGTCTTTCCGCCGCTGGCCGGTTCGTTCCGCCTGGTGCCGGCGGGGCTGGGGGAACTGGCGGTGGTGCACGGGGCCCTGTTACTTGCGGCAGCGAGGGCCCCGGCGGGTTCCGTCGGCGAGCAGGAGGCGTAAGCCTCCCGATAGCGTGTTTGCTCAAAATGGGTCGGTGATTTAACTCGCGTTGATACGGTTCCAAGAGAGGAAGCCATCGGGGGACTCACGTCCCCCGCTCGCCATGTTCCGCACGATTCGCCACCTTCTGGAGATGATCCGCTTCAGCCACACGCTGTTCGCGCTTCCGTTTGCGCTGCTGGCGGCGGTAATGGCATGGACGACGCCAGTCATGCACACTGAGTTTGTCATGTCGCAGCTCCCGTCTGGCGGGAGGCGGTGCGAAGTCGTCACGGTGCTTGGCCAGGCGCCGCCATTCCACTGGGAACATTTCGCCGGCATTCTCCTTTGCATGATCGGCGCGCGCAGCGCCGCGATGGCCTTCAATCGCCTGGCCGACCGGCGGATCGATGCCGAGAATCCGCGAACAAAGACCCGGCACATTCCCGCGGGCCAGCTGTCGCTGACCAGCGTAGTGCTGTTCACATTGGCGGCGAGTGCCCTGTTTATCGCCTCCAC
>JAKEHX010000075.1 GCA_022614795.1 Planctomycetaceae bacterium
GACGACGCGATGGCTGCCTTTGCGGAATTTGGCGGCGACGTGGTCCTCAAACCCCTCTTTGGCAGCGAAGGCCGCGGCATCACGCGGCTCAATGACGAGGCCCTGGCCTTGCGGGCTTTCAAGATGCTCGGCCAGTTGGGCGCCGTCCTCTATCTTCAGCAGTTCATCGAGCACGAGGGCTGCGACCTGCGGCTGTTGGTGATCGGCGAGAAGGTGCTGGCCATGAAGCGGTGCAATGCACTCGACTGGCGCACCAACCTCAGCCGCGGGGCCAAAGCCGAGGCGTTTGCGCCGGATCAGGCGCTTGTGGACCTGGCCCATCGCGCCGCCCGGGCGGTCGGAGCGCCGCTGGCCGGCGTCGATCTCTTGCCCGGCCGCAATGGACGGCTGTACTGTCTGGAGGTCAACGCCGTGCCGGGCTGGAAAGGGCTGGCGAAGGCGCACGATGTCGATGTGGCGGCACTGGTGCTGGAGTACGCGGAGCATACGGTACGGCAGCGAGGTGCGCGATGAACGGATCCGCGACCTACTACACCGAAAACTTGTTCGGCTTGTCGTATTGGAGACTCTTCAAGGTGACGGCCATGCAGAGCGTGGCCGGGGCGCTGATCGTCTTTCCCGTAGTTGCGTTCCGCAAGTTGATTCGCTGGAAGTTTCGGCCGACGTCCGCCCAGCAGCGGCCCGCTGAGTTCGATCTGGTCTCGCCCGCGGAGTTTCCGGCCGACGCCGGCGCCGCGGTGGCCCCATTGGTGGGCGTCGCGGTGAGTGCCGGATTCGAGGTCGTGCTTTGCCACCGGAAGTCCGTGATCGGCCGCAAACGGGAGTATACCGTCCTTCTGGTCGAGCCGACCGGCCGAATGGCGGTGGAAATCACGTGGATCTGGCAAGGCGTCGGTCAAATCGAAAACGCACAGGTCACGTTCACCTGCGAGTCGAAGCTGGCCGGTGGGCGCGAGCTGAACACGCTCGCCAATCCGATGATCGAGGCTCTGCGGGAATTCTTGCCTGAGTGGGTCGAGTTTCAATTCTTGCCTGACGGCACTCCGCCGAACGTGGTGCTGGCTACGCATCGTCAGGCGATCAGCGATCGCGGCGACGGCGCTGCCGTTCCACGCCCGCAGTGGATTGCCGGCTACCTGGCGAGCGCCCAGCGGGCCTTCGATCATTTTATCGCACGCGGCATGCTCGTTCCCATCTCGCCCGCCGAGGTAAAGCGATTGCGAGCGATCGACGCGGAACCGATCGTGCGGGCGGAATTGGTGCGATGAGCAACACTTCACAGATCATCAATGTCGGCTTGCGGCTGAGCGAAACGGCCCGGCAGAATCCTGATGGCCTCGCCGTCGCCATGCCGCGCGGGCGCGACGCGGCGGGGAAGCGGATCTATCAGTCGCTCACGTTCCGCCAGCTCGACGACGACACGAACCTGCTGGCCGACGGGCTGGCGTCGATGGGCGTGCGGCCCGGCATGCGTCTGGTGCTCATGGTGCCGCCGAGCATCGACTTCATCGCGCTGGTGTTCGCGATGTTCAAGGCGGGGGTGATCACGGTGCTGATCGACCCGGGCATGGGGCGGCGCAACTTGATTCGCTGCCTGGCCGACAGCGAGCCCGAGGGATTCATCGGCACTGGGCTGGCCCAGGCGGTGCGGGCCGTGCTGAGGGGGCGATTTCCCAGGGCAAAATTTAACGTCACGGTCGGCCGCCGCTGGTTCTGGGGCGGAAGGACGATCGCCCAGCTGCGTGCCCGCAAGCTTGACGACGGCTTTCGGCCCGCTGCGACGAAGGCCGACGATCCGGCCGCGATCATCTTCACCACCGGCAGCACCGGCCCGCCCAAGGGGGTGCTCTATCGCCACGGCAATTTCAATTGCCAGGCCGACGAAATCCGCGACTTCTATCGCATCCAGCCGGGCGAGATCGACCTGCCGGGCTTTCCGCTGTTTGCCCTGTTTAACTGTGCGATGGGGGTCTCGACGATCATTCCCGACATGGACCCCACGCGCCCGGCCCGCGTCGATCCGCGGAACATCATCGAGGCGGTCCGCGATTGGAACGTCACGCAGGCGTTCGGCTCGCCGGCCCTGTGGAACGTCGTCGGCCGCTATTGCGAGGAGCATCGGATTGTGCTGCCGACGCTGAAGCGAGTCCTCTCGGCCGGCGCGCCCGTGCCGCCGCACGTGCTCGAGCGCATGACGGCGGCCATTGGGCCCGACGGCGAGGTCCACACGCCTTACGGCGCTACGGAAGCGCTCCCCGTGGCTTCCATCGCGGCCAGCGAAGTGCTGTCCGAAACAGCCGCTCGCAGCGCTCTTGGCGCGGGAACATGCGTCGGCCGTCATTTCCCGGGCATCGAGTGGCGGGTGATCCAGATCACCGACGAGCCGATCGAGCGCATCGAGGACGCGCAGACACTTCCGGCTGGCGAGATCGGCGAGCTGATTGTCCGGGGGCCGGTGGTGACGAGCGAATATGTGACCCGGACCGACTGCAATCCACTGCACAAGATCCAGGACGGAGACACCTTCTGGCATCGGATGGGGGATGTGGGGTGGATGGAAGTAGTAGGCACACTCCGTGTGCCGTCCGCCAACGGCACACGGAGTGTGTCTAATACTTGTGACCGCTTCTGGTTCTGTGGCCGCAAGTCGCACCGTGTGACGACGCCCACCGGCACGCTGTTCACGGTCCCCTGCGAGGCAATCTTCAACCAGCATCCGCGCATCTATCGCTCTGCGCTAGTCGGCGTCGGCCCGCCCGGCGAGCAGCGGCCCGTGATCATCGCCGAGCCTTGGCCCGAGCAGCGGCCGAATTCGCGGGAAGACGAAAGGCAGCTCCTGGCGGAGCTGGCCAGCCTCGAGCGGCAACACGCGCGCACAGCCGCAATCCGCGATTTTCTATTGCACAAAGCTTTGCCGGTCGATATCCGCCACAACGCCAAGATTTTCCGCGAGAAGCTGGCGGTCTGGGCGGCGCGGAAGCTGGGCGTGCGGCTGGCTCAAAAGTAGCTGAACTCGCCAGAGTTCAGGCGGGATTTCCTGAAGTCTGACGACGTCAGCTACGCGTTTTGAAAAGGCTTCTATTCAAGTATCGCCGCGCGCCAGGCAGCCTCGAACTCCGCCAGCGGCCGACCGGCGAGCTGCTCGAAGCGGGCGATCGGATCGAGCCGCGTGCTGGTCTGGGCGACATACTGGTCGAGCCGCATGGATGCCAGCAGGTTGTGCCTGAACGTCAGGTAATGGGCCAGGCCCCAGGCATAGAGATAGTGGCGCTGCGGGGCCGTGCCGGCGTGCGGGCCGAGGAACTCCCGTTCGCTCGCCATGAGCAGCTGGGCCAGCGGCAGCGGCTGGCCGGATGTCAGATCGGCCCGCAAAGCGGCCAGGCGCTCCTTGTCCGGGGCGTCGAGGCGGAGCGAATCGCCGTCGAGCTGGCCGCTTTCGAAAACCTGGGCCAGCCCCTCGTTGAGCCACCGCGGCACGTCGTGCCTGTCGTGCGGATAGACGAACGTGTCGAGCCAGGCGTGAAACGACTCGTGCGCCAGGCTGCGGAACATGTTGTCGGTCACGACGTCGAATTTCTGCTCCGCCGAACGCTGCCGCTGAACGTTCGTGGCCAGTGTCGCGTCCAGCTCCTTTTTCCAGCTCGCCTTTCGCTGCCGCATCTCAGCGGTGATTTCGTCCTGCGAATAGCCGGCGGCAGCCAGCTCGTCGGCCAGCGTTTTCAGCTTCTCGTCGTGGCCCCCGTCGAGCCGGGCGAGATCCTTGCGGACCCGCTCGTGCTCGCGGCGAACTTGCGCCAGCCGCTCCGCAAACAGATTCAGGTCGCTGGCGGCGAGAATCGACCCCTCGCGCGGCGAATAGAAAGCCGCGTTGTCCAGATCTAGCTTCAGGTCCCGCAGCCGATCGCGATACGCGTCGAGCGAGCCGAAGAGCCGCACCACGAGCGGCTTGGGCTGCGTCACGCGCGGAGGCAGGAGCGACCGGTAAGCCCGGAAGAACTGCTCGATCCGCACCAGGCAGCGGCGCGTCTGCTCGTCGTCAGCCGTGCTGGTCAGCGCAAACCAGGGTCCGGCATAAGCCAAGACCCGCGAGCCATTCGCCGATTGGCTCGTCAGCGCCAGCTGGTCCATCCGACCGGCTTCGATCACCGTCCGATTGCGAAACAGGGCGAACCGCTCGAACAAGGCCAGGTGGCCGGCTTCATCGAGTCGCTGGACCTGGGCGATTTTCTCGCGGGGAATCCCGCGGATCACCGCGTACATCGGCTTGCCCGGCGGCTGGATGACCTGGGCAAAATCGATTTCTGCATCCGACTCCGATTGGACAAGCCCGCGGATTTGCGACTGGTCTTTGAGCGTAATTGTCTCGAGCTGCCACCGGCCGGGAGGGTCGTCGGTTGACGCTTGCTGGGCCTGGAGTCGCACCGGCCCCAGGACGGAGAGAAGGAGAGACAGAGAGATGGAGAGACGGAGAGTTTTTTTGATAGCCATGCCTGTCCCTCCGTCTCTCTGTCCCTCCGTCGCTCCGTCTCTCCATCTCGCTGTCTTCCACTCACGGTCCCGCTGCCTTGCCGGGAATCCGCGGATCATGGACGCCAACGAACACCTTTGTCGCCGGATCGAACATGATCGCCTGGCTGACCCCCATGTTGGCAATCACCTTCAGCCTGTGGCCGCGGTCAACCAGCGACTGCTTCAGGTCGTCCGCCAGCCGCGACTCGACCCGCACTTCGTCGGGCGACCATTGGTGGTGAATCCGCGGCTGGGCGAGGGCCCGATCGAGCGGCTGCGCCAGATCGATCGTGCGGACGAGAGCTTGCACAACTTGCGTAATGATCGTCGGCCCGCCGGCCGCGCCGAGCGTCATCACCGGCTGGCCGTCTACGAGGACAATCGTGGGGCTCATGCTCGAGAGCGGCCTTTTGCCGGGGGCGACGGCGTTCGCTTCCGCCCCGATGAGGCCGAAGGCGTTGGGCGTGCCCGGAGCAATCGCGAAGTCGTCCATTTGGTTATTCAGCACGACGCCGGTGCCGGGGACGATCACCTTCGAGCCGTAGGTCGTGTTGATCGTCTGCGTCATCGCGACCCAATTCCCCTCGGCATCGGCGGCGGCGATGTGGGTCGTATGCTTCTCGAAAACCCGCTCATCGGCCCGGGGCGGCGTGCCGTGGCCGGCGACGGGCGTCGCCTTCGCCAGATTAATCTTCGCAGCGAGCCCGCGGGCATATTCCTTATCGGCGAGGCCGCGGGGAACGCGGGCATGGTCAGGATCGCCCAGCCAGAACGCCCGATCGGCAAAGGCCAGCTTCATCGCCTCGGCCAGCACATGCTGATACTGCCCCTCGTCGCCGGCGTGCATCGCGGCCAGGTCGAACGTCTCCAGGATGTTCAGAATTTGCGCCACGTGAATGCCGCCAGAGCTTGGCGGTGGAAAGCCGACAATCGTGCGGCCGCGGTACGTCGTGACCAGCGGCTCGCGGAGGATCGGCTTGTACGTCGCGAAGTCGCTGGGCGCGAGAATGCCGCCATGGGAATCCATCCATTTGCCAACTTCCTCGGCAAACGGACCGCGATAGAAATAGTCCGTGCCGTGCTCCGCGATGCCGCGATACGTGCGGGCCAGGTCGGGCTGCTTGATAATGTCCCCTTCCTGGAAGGCTGAGCCGTCGGGTTTGAGCAGCGAGCAGCTCGGGCCGCTGACGCTAAAGAGCAGCTTACCAGCGGACGCCTGAGCTTCGGCATTGGAGCGGTCGAGCGGGAAGCCGCGCTCGGCAATGTCGGCGGCCGGACGGATCAGGTCGGAAAGCGCGAGGCGGCCGTGCTCGCGAAGCGCCAGTTCATACGCCGCCAGCGCGCCGGGAGTCGCCACGGCAAGCGGGCCGCGCTGGCTCAGCTCAGGCTGCGGCTTCCCTTCGCGCAGATACATGTCGCGCGTCGCCTTGGCCGGCGCGGCTTCGCGGCCGTCGATGGCGATCAGCTTGCCGTCGGCGCGGCGAATCAAGATAAAGCAGCCGCCACCCAGGCCCGAATTCTTGCTATCGACCGCACCCAGCGTCAGGCCAACAGCAATGGCTGCATCGACCGCGTTGCCTCCGCGGCGAAGAGCGGCCAGGCCCGCGTCGGTCGCCAGCGGATGGACCGACGCGACCATGGCCTTGGTCGATGTGGCCGCATGGGAGGGAAGCACGCTGTCGGCTCCCCTCGCGGACATGGCCAACAAGCCAATACCGCACGCCCACGCAAGCGTGGACGTGGCACCCGTGTAGTCCTTTTGGCCGATGCTACGCATTCAGCTTGACCGCCGCATCGCTGCCAATATTGACCCACATGTGCACGTGGGGCGAGCCGCGGAAATAGAAGACGAACGACGGCCCTTCCAGCCGCCAGTTGTCCCATACGCTGTCGTCGCCAATGTCACCGGCCGCATAAAACGCCAAGGAGCAAGCGTCGAGCCCGCCGAGTTTCTTCAGGCACTCGTTCACTTCCTCCTGGTCGGTGTTGCGATACGGCTCGAAGATCATCTTGGCGACCTTCTGAAGCTGTGTCTTCTGATCCGCGGAAAGCTCGGTGACGGGAATGCCGGGGAACTTGCCGTCCTTGCCCCGGAAACCAACAGACTGTTCGGCAGGCAGGTCGCCGCCGACCAAAGCGGCCTGACGCTGCTTGCCGTCGAGCATCTCGAAGACCTTGTTGGCCTCCAGTGCCTGCGGCCACCAGATGTTGCCCGGATGGCCCTCCTTCTCGTTCAGACCGGTCGTCCGCGTCGCCTGATGGCCGTGAAACACGGGTCCGCCGAAGGCCATGCTGTCGATGCTGTTCCCATCGACGCGGACCGTCAGATGCCGCCCCGTCATCACCAGCTCGAATTTGCCGTCGCCCGGTTTGCCGAAGATGGCGATGTTCTGTTCGGCGCCCCACGGTTTGCCGCCGGTGTCGTCCTGGAGCTGCTTGTCGATCTGCTTGACCCAATCGGGCTGGAAC
>JAKEHX010000654.1 GCA_022614795.1 Planctomycetaceae bacterium
ATGAAGACGTGCGTGACGCAGATACCCTCGTCTCAGCCAATGGGCAGCGTCGGCGCTTTAGGGATATCTTGGGACTAATCTTGTGGGAAAGGCACTGCCGCTGCGAGTTGCGAGGCGAAACGCTGGTAATCTTGCCGGCGGAGTAGATTGAGGGCAAGTTAGAAGACCCGTCAGCCGTGAGCATCCTATGGCTTGCCAAAGTTGCGTCCGCAACCAAAGGGGTCGGGAGTCTTTAGCCGGCAAAACGTCTCCATGTTCGGGAGTCCCTGGCGGCGAAAGACTCCCGACCCCGTCGCGCGGCGTGGCAGCACCGGCTCGGCAGGAGCTTCGCCCTCCCAGGTCGGCCTTGCCCCTTGGAGGCGCGCTGGCGGACGGCACACGGAGTGTGCCTACAACTTTCGAGGGGCTGACTACTATATGTGGTAGGTCGGGAACAAGTTCCCGCATTCCAAGTATTGGAGTGCGGCGCTCGTCGCCGCATCCGCCCTCACTCCAAGGCCTGATCCTACCACACCGGGTGCGCAAAGTTCTCAATAACTCTTGAAGATGTGCAGGAGCCGCCCGCCTCCCGTCGTCTTAACCCGTTGGTGGACAAATACTTCCAGCGGCGCGAAGAACGCCTCGCCTGCCCTCCCTCAAAAACCACGAAAAACTCAGGAATCTCAAAAGTGGGGGTTTGTTCCCAACGAATCTATACAAATAGTCCGTCGGAGCTACTTCCCCGCACCGCCTGCTCGCGAAATGCTTGGGCTCGCTAGCTCTGCTGTCACCGCGCCCGCCCCTCCGGGGCCGAAGGTTGTAATTGCAACGGTTTGCAATCGCCGATAAAAGATGCGGCTTGTCGGCTGCCCAGACCGCCCTCCATCCCGTTATTCACAGCCCTCATGGCTTCGCATATCGCTGCCCGCCTTCCCGCGGATTCCGCCGGGCCGCCGTCGCTTGCCAACCGGATTCACGTTTTCTTGATCGAGCGGCGGGTCGCCGTGAGCATGGTGCTGTTCACATTGCTGGCGGCGGTGGACCTCATCGTCTTTCAGCGGCGGCCGCACGACGTGCTCGATCCGACCAATCCCCTGTCGGCCCTCGGGGTGTCGCTGGTCCTGGCGGGCCTGGTGATCCGCAGTTGGGCTGCCGGCACGCTGCGCAAATACAAGCTGCTCATTACGACTGGCCCCTATGCCGTCGTCCGCAATCCGCTCTATGTGGGCTCGTTCCTGATGATGGGGGGCTTTTGCACGCTCCTCGGCGACTGGCTGACGCTGGTGCTCGTCATGGCGCCGATGTTCGTGCTTTACTGGCTGGCAGTCCGCGACGAGGAACAAGGCCTGGCGGAGGCGTTTCCCGACGAGTGGCCCGCCTATGCCGCTCGCGTGCCGCGGTTCCTTCCCAAACTGACGCTGCCGACCCGCGAGGGCTGGTCGCTCGGCCAGTGGCGGGGGAATCACGAATTCAACGCCTGGGTCGGCGCGGCCGTCGGTCTGGCCGGCCTGCGTGCCTGGTGGATGCTCACGGCCTGACGTAAGCCGCGCCAGCCGGCATCGGATTTGCTCCAAAGTAGCAGGCACACTCCGTGTGCCGCCGCCAAAGTAGCACTCCGAGTGCCATCTGCTTTTCAAACGGCACACGGAGTGTGCCTACTACTTTCAGGAGCACTCCCATGGCAGCGAAAACCAATCAGCCGCGCACCAAGAAGTCACGCGGCAAAAAGACCCGATCGATGAACGCCCCGCCCCCCGCACCCGGCAAACCGGGACAGCCCAGCGCCCCCGGCCAGGAGCAAGACGCCAAGCGGCGGCTGGGCACCTTTACGACCGCCGGCGAGCATGCCCGCGTTGGCAGCCGCACGGCGGGCATCGTGGGCCAGACGAAGCGGGCCTTTCAGACCGACCACAAGCGGACCAAATCGAAAGCCCACTTCGGCAAACCCGACAAATCGCGCGGCGGGTGACGGGCGACCTCGTTGCCCGGTGCGGCATCGGGTAAAGTGGTGTCGCCTTTCGCTCCGCGAAAGGCGACTTTGGGAAAACGGTGGTGCCGCGCATGTCGCTCGAACGAGCCGTCCAATCGCATTACGGGTCGGTCGCCACCAGCGGCCTGTCGTCCAGCCACGCGGGTGTGCGGGCCGTCGCCGCGGCGTTCGGCTATTCGCCCGGCGAGCTGGATGCAATTCCCGGCGAAGCCAACCTCGGCCTCTCGTGCGGAAATCCGACGGCCTTCGCCAGCCTCAAGCCCGGCGAAACGGTGGTCGATCTGGGCTGCGGCGGCGGACTCGATGTTTTCCTGGCCGCTCGCCGCGTCGGACCAAGCGGCCGGGCGATCGGCATCGATATGACTCCCGAGATGCTCGCCCTGGCGCGCAAGAATGCCGAGCGGGCGGGCCTGGCGAATGTCGAGTTCCACCAGGCGATGATCGATCGTCTGCCGCTGGCGGACGGCGCCGTCGATTGCGTGATCAGCAATTGCGTGATCAACCTGGCCCCGGACAAGCGGGCCGTCTTCCGCGAGATCGCCCGCGTCCTGCGGCCCGGCGGCCGCGTTGCCCTCAGCGACATCGCCCTCAAGCGGCCGTTGCCGGACGAACTCAGTCGCAATCTGGCCGCGTATATCGGCTGCATCGCCGGCGCAATGCCGATCGACGAATATCGTGCGGGTCTGGCCGCCGCGGGCCTGGCTGACGTGGATGTGATCGACGGCCGGGCCGATCTGAACGCCTATGCCCTGATCGACGCGCAAAGCGGCTGCTGCTCGCCGGCGATGGATGCCGCGTGCTGCACTCCTTCAACTTCGAGCGTTCACGCCGGCCTGGCCGAGCTGCTCGCGCGGTACAACGTGAACGACTACGCCGCCAGCGTGAAGGTTTTTGCCGTGAAGCCTGGCCCGTGAATGGTGTGCTCTTCGCTCAGCATTGTGTCGCGCGGCATCGCGGCGTAGCATCAAAGAGTGGAGCCGCTGATCATGTCCCTTGCATCGCAACCAAACCTGTCGCCGCAAGAATACCTCGCGCTCGAGCGCACGGCGACGCGCAAGCACGAGTATTACCGCGGTGGCGTGTTCGCAATGGCCGGAGCCTCGCCGAATCACAATCGGACGGTCCGCAATGTCCTCACACAACTCGATGGGCAGCTCCGCGATGGAAGCTGCGAGGTCTTTCCAAGCGACTTGCGACTGTATTGTCCGGCAGGGTTGATGACATATCCCGACGTGCAAGTGATCTGCGGCCCTGCCCAGTACTATGACGGCGCGTCGGACACGGTGACGAACCCGCGGTTAATCGTTGAAGTGCTGTCGAAATCGACGGAGCGGTACGATCGCGGCCAGAAGTTCGAGTTCTACCGCTCCATTCCGACGCTCGAAGAGTACGTGCTCATTTCTTATCGCGAACCGAGGATCGAGCGATTCATCCGCCAAGAACAAGGCTGGCTGATGCTCGAAGCCAGCGGGCTGGACGCGGCGATGGAATTGTCCGCGATCGGCGCGACGCTTGAGCTGAACGAAGTTTTCCGCGGAGTCGATTTTCCTCCGCCGCCACCGGCCATTGTCCGCATCGACGACGAAGCACCAGAATAGGCCGCTAGCCGCCCGCCGCTAGCACGCGCTGCTCTTCCCCCGCACCGGCCAATCTGCTACCAGACGCCGCTCATCTTGCGGCTGCTTGTGCGCGGGAATGTCGATTGAGGACCGCGCGGCGGCGGCCAACCTTACGAGGCAATTGATGCGTCTGGGGCACTGGCGAATGGCCGTCATGCTGGGTCTGGCGACTCTGGCCGGATGCCGCGCTGCGCCCTTTGTCAATTCGCACATCGAAACGGTCAACGGCGAATACCGCCAGCTCGAAGACTACGTCTACTCCCTCGAGGAGGAAGTTGACCGCTTGCATCGGGAGCTGGACGACTGCAAGACCGCGCGCCCGGCCAGCGGCGACAGGACGCCCCGCGAGCCGGGAGGGCTCTTCCGCCGCAGATTGCGCACACCGCCCGGCAGCGAGTCGCCTGAACTCACGCCCCCCACGATCGATCCGGGTACGCCGGCCGATCCATCAGGCGGCGCCCCAAGCACGCCGTCCGAAACGCCGCCCCGCCGGTCCACGCTTAACCGGCCCGCTGGCGAGGAATCAGAAAACCTTGATCTGGAAACTCCGACCGTGGAACTGCCGGCCCCGCGAGGCGCTGAACCGACGCCCGCCGCGCCCGCCAGGCCCGAATCGCTTCCTCCCGCCACGCCTGCCGACACCAAGGTGACGCACGTGTTTCTCAATCCGATCATGACCGGCGGCAGCAACCTCGACAGCCGCCCCGGCGACGATGGCCTTTCCATCGTCATCGAGCCACGCAACGCAGCCGACCAGTATGTTCCCCAGGCTGGTGCCGTTTCGATCGTCGTTCTCGACCCGAGCAAAGCTGGCGAAGAGGCCCGCGTGGTCCGCTGGGATTTCGATCGGTCGGCTGCCGAGCAGAAGCTCAAGACCAGCTCGGCGGCCCGCGGCATTCAATTGCAGATGCCGTGGCCTGCCACGCCGCCCTCGGCGGAAAAGCTGCACCTGTTCGTCCGCTACGAGGCGGCTGACGGCCGCAAGTTGCAAACCGACCGCGAGATTTTTCTCACGCCGCCGGGCCAACTTTCCGAGCGGTGGACACCCCGGCCCGCCGACCGCCAGCGTCCCGCCGCGATCGCCCATCCCGCCGAGCCGCCGCCGCAGATCGCCCAGCAACCCAAGCCAGCCGCGCCCACATCCGCCGCGCCGAATCTGCTCACGCCCCCGGCCTGGTCGCCATATCGCTAAGTGGGGCAGGCTTCCAGCCTGCCAGTCATTTCATGGCAGGCTGGAAGCCTGCCCCACAGCCATCGACCGGGTATCATCGCTCCCATGAGCGAGATCGAACTCATCCCGCGCGACGAGCACAACGCAGAGCTGCTCGCCCATGTCCATCCGCCAGACTGGCAAAACCCAACGCCCGCGCCGCTCTATGACCTGGTGGTCGTCGGCGCCGGCACGGCAGGGCTCGTCTCGGCCGCTGGAACCGCGGGCCTGGGGGGCAAAGTGGCCCTCATCGAAAGGCACCTCCTCGGCGGCGATTGCCTGAACTACGGCTGCGTGCCCAGCAAAGCCCTGATTCGCGCGGCCCGCTCGGCCTACGAGGTCCGCCGCGCAAGCGACTTCGGCGTTCTTGTAGGGAACGCCCTCCTTGGCGTTCCGGAATCCGGCGTTGACTTTCCCTCCGTCATGGCCCGCATGCGCCGTCTCCGCGCCGGCATCAGCCATCACGACTCGGCCGAGCGATTCACCAAACTGGGCGTCCACGTCTTCCTCGGCCAGGCCTGTTTCACCGGACCGCAATCGATTGAAGTCGGCGGCCGATCGCTGCACTTCAAGCGAGCGATCATCGCCACCGGCGCCCGCGCCGCACTGCCCGACATTCCTGGCCTCGTGGACACCGGCTTCCTGACCAACGAGACGATCTTCTCGCTGGCCGAACTTCCCCGCCGGCTGATCGTCATTGGCGGGGGCCCGATCGGCTGTGAGTTGGCTCAGGCCTTCCGCCGCTTCGGCAGCGAAGTGACGCTCGTCCAGCGGGGCAGTTGGCTATTGCCTAAGGACGAACCTGAAGCCGCCATGGTCGTCTGCCGGCAATTTGTCCGCGAGGGAATCAAGCTGCTTAGCGACACGCGGCCGGTGCGCGCCGAGAAGTCGGCGGAAGGCAAGCGCCTCGTCGTCGCATCCACCGGCTCGGCAGGAGCCTCGCCCTCCCACCAAGCCGGTCAGGAGACGACGCTCGAAGCCGACGCGATCCTCGTCGCCGCCGGCCGCACGCCCAATGTCGAAGGACTCAGTCTCGAAGCAGCGGGCGTCAATCACAACGAGCGCGGCGTGGAAGTGAACGACTTCCTGCAAACGGCCAATCCCCGCATCTTTGCCGCGGGCGACATCGCCGGCAGCTACCAGTTCACGCACGCCGCCGACGCCATGGCCCGCATCTGCATTCAAAACGCCCTGTTCTCGCTGGGACCGCTGGGCAAGAAGCGGCTCAGCCAGCTGGTCGTCCCCTGGACGACGTTCACCGATCCGGAAGTCGCCCACGTCGGCCTGACGGTGGAAACGGCGAAGGAAGAAGACATTGCCATCGACACCTACCGCGAAGAGCTGCGGCGAGTCGATCGGGCCATTCTCGACGGCGAGGACGAAGGCTTCGCCGTAATCCACACCCGCCAAGGCACGCCGGACGTCGTCGGCTGCACGATCGTCGGCAGCCACGCGGGCGAAATGATCGGTGAAATCTCGCTCCTCATGACAGCCGGGCTCAAGCTCTCGAACCTGTCGAGCACGATCCACTGTTATCCGACGCAAGTTGAGGTGCTCAAGCGCTTGGGCGATCAGTACAACAAATCCCGCCTCACGCCGCGGGCGGCATGGCTGCTGAGGACAATTATTGGGTGGCGGAGGTAGAAACGGAGGTCAGAAGTCAGAGGTCGGAGATTCAGCAGGCTGATCGAAGCCAGGAAACCACTCTTTCGGGTGAATCTCAGTTGCAGGTCGGCGGTCGCCTCGAACCTTTGGTCGCCGCTGGCCGTCTCAAGAACAAGGCATTGCCATTCGCCTGCGGTGAACCGTGAGGCTAGCAAACCTCGGCGCTCGTATTGCGTGCCTGCCGGGGGCCGCTATATTAACTGGTTTTCACCGCAGTGCGATTGGTGTGCTGGGAACGCCAGCGTAGCTCAACTGGCAGAGCAGCTGATTTGTAATCAGCAGGTTGTGGGTTCAAGTCCCTCCGCTGGCTCTGCCTGTTTTTGTTGCGCCAGGCAACTTCTCACGCTGTCAACAGTACTGCGCCGCTTTCCGGCACCGGGTCCGACACTGGGTCCGACACAGTTCAAGGGCGTGTTTTTGCCGAGTTTCGCGCGCTAGCGCGGCTCGCGCGGGACGGCTCGCAGCACTAGGGGAGTTACCCAAGCGGTCAACGGGGACAGACTGTAAATCTGTTGGCTTCACGCCTTCGTAGGTTCGAATCCTACACTCCCCACTTGAGCCGGCCAAACGCCAACCGTTTCCGGCCCTTCAGGCGCGGGAGGCGCTGGCACGCCGAGTCGATACAGCGCGGGAGGCACGAGTGCGGGAGGCACGAGTGTGGGATGCACCAGCGCGGGTGTAGCTCAATGGTAGAGCTCCTGCCTTCCAAGCAGGTGACGAGGGTTCGATTCCCTTCACCCGCTCTCAAAAGTGGTACAATCCAAGTTCGCAAACCGGCTGCCAATTGCGGAGGCTGACAATCCAACTGAAGGCTGAACCCAGGGGCACGCTGGTCGGGCAGTGAATCACACTGGCTGCTGTAGCTCAGTCGGTAGAGCACCTCCTTGGTAAGGAGGAGGTCCTGGGTTCAAGTCCCAGCAGCAGCTCGTTGGCAGTTTCGTTTTCGATATACGTTCGAGTTTGAAAATCACCGTTTTGTCACTTCCAGAGTCACCAGAAACGCAGGTGTAACAACCAATGGCCAAGGAACAATTTGTACGCGACAAGCCGCACTGCAACGTGGGCACGATCGGCCACATTGACCACGGGAAGACGACCCTGACGGGCGCGCTTCTGGCGGTACAGGCCGCCAAGGGACTGGCCACCTTCAAGTCCTATGCCGACATCGCCAAAGGGGGCACCGTCCGCGACGCCACGAAAACCGTGACGATCGCCGTTTCCCACGTCGAGTATTCGACCCAAAAGCGGCACTACGCCCACATCGACTGCCCGGGCCACGCCGACTTCATCAAGAACATGATCACCGGCGCCGCCCAGATGGATGGGGCGATCCTCGTCGTCTCGGCCGCCGACGGCCCGATGCCGCAGACCAAGGAGCACGTCCTCCTGGCCCGCCAGGTCGATGTGCCGGCCATCGTGGTGTTCCTCAACAAAATCGACCTCGTCGACGATCCCGAGCTGCTTGACCTCGTGGAAATGGAAATTCGCGAGCTGCTTTCCAAGTACGGCTTTCCCGGCGACGACATCCCGATCATTCGCGGCTCGTCGCTGCCGGCGTATCAGAATCCCAAAGATCCGGCCGCCACGAAGTGCATCGGCGATCTCTTGGATGCGGTCGATGCCTATATTCCGCAGCCGAAACGGGAAGAAGACAAGCCGTTCCTGATGGCCGTTGAAGACGTGTTCTCGATCGAAGGCCGCGGCACGGTCGCCACGGGCCGTATCGAGCGCGGCGTGGTCAAGGTCGGCGACGAAGTGCAGGTCATCGGCCTGTCGAAAGAGCCGGTGAAGACCACGGTTACGGGCGTGGAAATGTTCAAGAAGGAGCTCGACTCGGGGCGCGCGGGCGACAACGTCGGCTGCCTCCTCCGCGGCATCAAGCGGGAAGACATCGAGCGCGGCCAGGTGCTCGCCAAGCCAAACTCGATCACGCCGCACACGAAGTTCGAGGCGGAAATCTACTGCCTGTCGAAGGAAGAAGGCGGCCGGCACACGCCGTTCTTCAGCGGCTATCGCCCGCAGTTCTATTTCCGCACCACCGACGTCACCGGCACGGCCAACCTGGTTGGCGCCGAAATGTGCATGCCCGGCGACAACGTCAAGATGTCGGTCGAGCTGCACAAGCCGATCGCCATGGATGACGGGGTCCGCTTCGCCATTCGCGAGGGGGGCCGCACGGTCGGTTCGGGCGTCGTAACCAAGATCCTCGAATAGTGAAGCACCAAACTACAAGCACCAAATCACAAACAAATATCAGGCGGCAAGGGCCGAATGAGCCAAACGGAGGGATACTTCCTATTGGGAATTGCGATTTGGTGCTTGGTGCTTGCCGCGAAAGCGGCCTAGGGGTGTAGCTCAATTGGTAGAGCACTGGTCTCCAAAACCAGCGGTTGGGGGTTCGATTCCTCCCGCCCCTGCTCGCCCCAGCGAGGCGGCGGCGGGGCCGGCCGCCATAACCGTATTGTTTGAGCGTCACCGTACTGTCCGAGCTTCACTGTACCGTCCGTAGTTTTGTAATCGCCATAAGCAAGGATCGCGCTGGCACACGTCATGTCCAAAGAAAACTCGATTAGCTCCGGCACTTCAGGGCAGTTCCTGACCAACCTGCTGCGCACCGATTTATACAAGCGCAGCCAGGGGCTGATGACACGCCGGGTCACCTGCATCGTGATCTGGGTCGTCTTCGCGCTCGGCGCGTGGCGGCTGACCGACTTCATGCTCGAGTTCCAGCCGGCGGTCCGCTATGGCGTTCCTGCTGCGCTGTTGGCTGCGGGCCTCTGGATCGGTTATCGGGCGGTCAACGACCCGACGTTCGCCGATTTTTTGATCGCCGTCGAAGCCGAGATGAACAAGGTTTCGTGGCCGACGCAAAGCGAATTGATCCGGGCGTCGCTGGTGGTGATCATCCTGATCTTCGGCCTGACAATGGTGCTGTTTACCTACGACCTGATCCTGTCGTGGATTTTGAACTACCTCGGCGTGACGGTCGTCTGATGGGAGTTGTGCCTCGTGGCAATCGCGGGAGTCTCGGTTGTGAACGTCGTGCCTGAAAGCTCGCACCAGCCAGCAGCTCCGCTCGCGGACCAGGCTCAAGACGCGCGCCTCGCTGGGGCGGAAAACCCCGCTTCGGTAAATCCAGTGCCGGTGAATCCAGTGCCAGCGCCGCCGGCGGACATCACTCCTCCTGCCGCCGCGGAGCCCGTCGGTCCGCCGCCCCCCGTGGAATCGACCCAGCCGCCGCAGCCCGCGGACGACACCAATCGATTCGACCCCATCGCAGACGCCGCAGACGCGGACGACGCTATCCAGGAGGACGCCGTCCAGGAAGACGAGGGGAGCGCCTTTGCCCAGCCGCTGGAGTTCATCGACGAAAACATCGCCGACGAGGACCTGAAGTTCGAGTGGTTCATTCTCAAAGTGCAGGTGAACCGCGAGGACTCGATCAAGGACGCGCTCCTGCGGCGCGTCAAGATGAACGGACTGGACCGCTATTTCAAGGACATCGTCGTTCCCACGGAGGACGTCGCCGAATTCACCAAGACCGGCAAACGCCGCGTGGTGAAAAAGAAGCTCTATCCCGGCTACATCCTCGTCAACATGGCTGTGAACGACGATTCCTGGTTCCTCGTCCGCGAGACCCCAGGCATCGGCGACTTCACCGGTTCAGCTGGCAAGCCGACGCCCATGGAGCCCAAAGACGTCGAGCGGATTCTGCGCTCCAGCAAGCTGCTGGAAGACGTGGTCGATCCGAACGTCAAGACCGCGATTCCGTTCAAGAAGGGGGATCGCGTCCGCGTCAAGGAAGGCTATTTCCAGAATTTCGAAGGGGATGTCGAATCGATCGATCAGGCCCACGGCCGCGTCACCGTGATGATCACGATCTTCGGCCGCCCGACGCCGGTTGAAATCGAACACTGGCAGATCGAATTGATATAACGCGCCCGCCTTCACCACTCACCACTCACCACTCACTCCCCCGGCCCAATGGCAAAAGCAAAACAACTCGTCGGCCAGGCGGCCTTTCAGGTCCCCGGCGGCTCGGCCACTCCGGCCCCGCCCGTGGGCACCTCGCTCGGCAAGTTCGGCATCAACCTGGGCCAGTTCGTCTCGCAGTTCAACGAAAGGACCCGCGAATACAACGGCATTCCAATCCCCGTTGTGGTCACGGTCTATAGCGACCGCTCCTTTGAATTCATCACCAAAAGCCCTCCCGCTTCGGCCCTGCTCAAGATCAAGGCCGGAATCGCCAAGGGGTCGGGGGTGCCGAACAAGGACAAGGTCGGCAAGGTCACCAAGGCCCAGATCGAAGAGATTTGCAAGCAGAAAACCGACGTGCTCAATGCCAGCGACCTGGCTCGGGCCGCCCGGATGATCGAAGGGACCGCCCGGAGCATGGGGATCACGGTCGAGGGTTGAGGAGGCGGGCCGCTGGCGACGCATCGCCCCGACCACTGGCCGGGGCCTTAGAATTACCCGCTATTTCGCGGGGGTGGCATTTCGCAATTCCAATCCATCCCTTATACTCACGAGATTCTGCTTGGGGCGTCCGCCCCGCCCCAATGAGGCTCGGCCTCTAGACCCAGTATGCCTAAACATTCCAAACGCTTTCGAGCGCTCGCGCCGAGCGGCCCTACGAAGGAATCGTTTCCGCTCGCCGTCGCCGTCGAGAAGCTCAAAAAGTTCGGCAATACGAAGTTCGACCAGACCGTTGAAATTCACATGCGCCTGGGGGTTGACCCCAAGCAGGCCGACCAGATCGTGCGCGGCAGCATCGTGCTGCCCAACGGCATCGGCCGCAGCCAGCGCGTCGCCGTGTTCGCCAAGGGGGACATGGCCGAAGTCGCCAAGGCCGCCGGCGCCGACGTCGTCGGCCAGGAAGACCTGGCCCAGAAGATCAAGGACGGCTGGACCGAGTTCGACGTGTGCATCGCCGCGCCCGACATGATGGGCCTGGTGGGTCCGCTGGGCAAGGTGCTCGGCCCGCGCGGCCTGATGCCTTCGCCCCGCGCCGGTACGGTCACGCCCGACGTGGCCAAGGTGGTGAAGGAATACAAGGCGGGCAAGGTCGAGTTCCGCAACGACAACAGCGGCATCGTCCACGCGGTCGTCGGCAAGATGAGCTTCGACCAGCAGAAACTGAAAGAGAACATCGAAACGTTTATCAACTTCGTGCTGCACCTGAAGCCCAATTCGATCAAGGGCGTGTACGTGAAGAGCGTCGCGGTGTGCGGCACGATGAGCCCTTCGGTACGGATTGCGATTTAGATAAAGAACTGTCAGTGGTCAGTCGTCAGTTGTCAGTGGTGGCACTCTGACAACTGACAACTGACAACTGACAACTGACAAGTCATGAGCAAGCTACTCAAAAGCAAGATCGCCGAAGACTACCGCAAGCGGCTCGCCGGGGTGAGCGACGCGCTGCTGGTGAATGTGATCGGCCTCAACTCAGGCAATACGTACAGCTTCCGCAAGGAGCTGCGCAGCAAGAACATCCAGCTCCTGGTGGTCAAGAGCAGTCTGGCCCAGCGGGCCACCGAGGGAACGGCGCTGGCCAAGGCGTTCGAAGGAGGCGACGGCAGCCTGGCGATCGTGTGGGGGGCGGACGACTTCGTCTCGCTGGCCAAAGAGATCGTCGAGCTGCAAAAGAAGCCCGAATTCGAGAAGTGCCAGTCCCGCGGCGGCGTCATGGACGGCGAGAAGCTCTCGCCCGAAAAGGTCAAAGAGATCAGCAAATGGCCGAACCGCACCGGCCAGATCAGCATCCTGCTGGGGCAAATGCTCGCGCCCGGCGCGCGGCTGCTTTCGCAGCTATCCTCGCCCGGCGGCGCCCTGGCCAGCCAGATCGAGAAGAAATCAAAAGAAGAGGCCTCAACATAACTGCTTGTCAGATTTCAGATTGCAGATTTCAGATTTCAGATTTGAAACCTGCAAAGGTCTGAAATCTGCAATCCGAAATCTGAAATTGTTTCCAGAAAGGATCCGTTCCCATGGCAGAAGTCGATATCCAGTCGCTTGGCGACCAGATCGCCAACCAGACGCTCAAGCAGGCGAAGGAGCTGAGCGACTACATCAAGGAAAAGTACAAGATCGAACCGGCCGCCGGCGGCGCGGTGATGATGGCTGGACCGGCCGGTGCCGGCGCCGCTCCCGCGGCTGCCGAGCAGACCGAGTTCGACGTGGTCATGACCTCGTTCGGCGACAAGAAGCTGGACGTCGTCAAGGTCGTGAAGAACATCACCGGTGCGTCGCTGATGGACGCCAAGAAGCTGGTCGAAGGCGTGCCGGCCAAGATCAAGGAGAAGGTGTCGAAGGAAGACGCCGCAAAGGTCAAGGCCGAACTGGAAGCTGTGGGCGCCACGGTCGAGCTCAAGTAACGCAGCCGAGTTGAAGTAATTCAGTCGAGCTGAAGTAACTCGCTCGCCCACTGGTGTTCCGCTTCCCGTTCCCCAACCAAGTGTGCGGCCGCTACGCTGCTCGTGGCGGCCGGACAGGCAGGTCCGAATTGATTTACACCCCGATCCAATCCAGCAGTTTTCAGGCAACTGGACTGGCGCGGGGTGATCGTGCGCGCACGCCGCGGCAGGCAAGGTACAAATTCGATTGGAACCTGCAAGTAGCTTAACCCCTTGGGCCGCCAGCCTGTGGTTTCGCAGGCGAAGGGGCCCGATCCTTCAAGCTTTTTTGTCACGGAAGACGCCGCTCCCAAGTACGCAATCCTCCTTCCCGGAGCACTCCCGCTCATGGCAACTCCCGCACAGCGGCGTTTGAATCCGAAAGAAGTCCGCAAGTTCGGCTCGGGCCGCGATTCGCACGTGATGCCCGACCTGACCCAAATCCAGACCGAAAGCTACATGGCTTTCCTCCAGGAAGAAACCGCGTCCGAAAAACGCAAGGACCACGGCCTGGAAGGGGTGCTCCGCGAGATCTTTCCGATCCAGAGCTACGACAAGACGATCGAGCTACAGTACATGCGCTACGACCTGGGCAAGCCCCGCTATACGCCCGAGGAATGCCGCCAACTCCGGCTGACTTACGGCAAGCCGTTCCGCGTGTGGCTCAAGCTCAACAAGGAGCAGCCGATCGAGGAAGAGGTCTATCTGGGCGACATTCCGATCATGCTCGGCGGCGGCGAATTCATCATCAACGGGGCCGAGCGGGTCGTGGTGAGCCAGCTGCACCGCAGCCCGGGCGTCGATTTCGTCATGGAGCAGGAGGGGACGAGCGACCGCAAGCTCCCCAGCTGCCGGATCATCCCCGAGCGGGGGAGCTGGATCGAGGTCAACGTCACGAAGCGCGAGGTGCTCAACGTCCGCATTGACCAGAGCGGCAAGTTCTCGGCGATCACCTTGCTGCGGGCCATGAGCCCCAAATACAGCACCGACACCGACATCATCCGCGCGTTCTATCCGACGCACACCGAGAAGGTGGTCGATGGCCGCAGCGTCGCCAAGATCGAGGGCAAAATCGCCGTCGACGACGTCTGCTATCCCAGCGGCAGCGACCGGGCGGGCGAGATCATCGTCGAAGCCGGCCACAAGATCACCAAGAACCAGGCCGAAACGATCGCCACCAGCGGCGTCAGCAAGGTCGAGGTAATCGAGACGCCCAAGGTCCCGGTCATCTTCAACAGCCTGGCCGACGACACGACCAGCAGCCACGAAGAGGCCCTGCTGCGGATTTACCAGCGGCTGCGGCCCGGCAACCCGCCGCAGCTCGAAAAGGCCCGCACGCTGTTCAACGAGAAGTTCTTCGACGTCAACCGCTACCGGCTGGGGCGCGTCGGCCGCTTCCGCATCAACCGCAAGCTGAAGCTCGACACGTCCGAGAAAGAGATGACGCTGCGGCCCGAGGACCTGATCGCGTCGATCGCGTATTTGCTCGAGCTGATGACTTCCGGCGGCGAGGCCCAGATCGACGACATCGACCACCTGAGCAACCGACGCTTGCGGACGATCGACGAGCTGGCCAGCGACGAGCTGCGCAAGGGCTTTTTGAAGCTCCGCCGCACGGTGCAGGAGCGGATGAGCCTCAAGGACCTGGAGGACATGACGCCGCGGAGCCTGGTGAATCCCAAGAGCATCTCGGCGGCCATTGAGTATTTCTTCGGCCGCGGCGAGTTGTCGCAAGTGGTCGATCAGACGAACCCGCTGTCGCAGCTCACGCACGAGCGGCGTTTGTCGGCCCTGGGGCCCGGCGGCCTCAACCGCAAGCGGGCGGGCTTCGAAGTCCGCGACGTTCACATTTCCCACTACGGCCGCATCTGCCCGATCGAAACGCCGGAAGGCACGAACATCGGCCTCATCTCGAGCCTGGCCATTTACGCCGGCGTCGATGAATACGGCTTCTTGATCGCACCTTATCGCAAGGTGAACAAGGGCAAGCTGACCGACGAGGTGGTTTGGCTGCAAGCCGGCGTAGAGGCCGAAGCGTACGTCGCTCCTGCCGACACGGCGGTGCAGGACGGCAAGATCGTCGCCAGCCCGGCGCTGATCGCAAGGCACCGCAGCGACTTCGAGATCGTCATGCCGGAACAGGTGCAGTACATCGATGTGGCCCCCAGCCAGATGGTCGGTGTCTCGGCCGGCTTGATTCCGTTTTTGGAGCACGACGACGCCAACCGCGCGCTGATGGGTTCGAACATGCAGCGGCAGGCGGTGCCGCTTCTGGTGACCGAGCCGCCCATCGTGGCCACCGGCATGGAGCGCGACGTGGCCCGCAACTCCAGCATGGTGGTCAAGGCCCGCCGCGCCGGCAAAGTGACTTATGTCGATGCCAACCGGATCGAGATCGGCACCGACCATTACCCGCTACAGAAGTTCCAAGGCCTCAACGAGCGGACCTGCCTGAACCAGAAGCCGATCGTGAAGCCGGGAGACAAGGTCGAAAAGGGCCAGATGATTGCCGACGGCGCCGCGACTCAGAACGGCGAGCTGTCTCTCGGCCGAAACGTCCTGGTCGGGTTCATGTCGTTCGACGGGTACAACTTCGAGGACGCCATCATCCTCAGCGAAGAGCTGGTCAAGAACGACACCTACACGTCGCTGCACATCGAGGAGTTCGACGTCGAGATCCGCGAGACGAAGCTCGGCCGCGAGGAATTCACCCGCGACATCCCCAACGTCAGCGAGAAGGCCCTCCGCAATCTCGACGAGACGGGCATCGTCCGCGTCGGCACGTTCGTCAAGCCGGGCGACATTCTCGTCGGCAAGGTCTCGCCCAAGAGCAAGACC
>JAKEHX010000655.1 GCA_022614795.1 Planctomycetaceae bacterium
AAGTGCAAGCTGGTGCCGTATTCACCGCAGGCTTCGCCATCGGCCGACTGCGACGCTTTCGCGGCCTTGCCGCTAGCCCAGGCGCCGTTCACCAGCAGCAAAGTAAGCACGCCGGCGGCCGCGCATTGCAAAAGTTTTCGCACGCCTGACCTCCTTTACTAGTGTGGCTTCCCCAAGCCCACCTGTTGTTCATTCATGAGACGAAGCAAACTATCTGGTAGATTGAACTTTTTCAGTTTTCTTGATGTGAACAAATATCCATGCTCAGGGGTTCACGTTTCGCGACTGACTCAGTCGCGAAACATAAACCATCCACTATTCTACTCCAATGCATTCCGCAAATCCTCCTTCAAATCTGCGCAATCTTCAATCCCCACGCTCAACCGCACGAGGCCGTCGTCGATGCCACGCGCCAGGCGAATCTCGGCGGGAATGCTGGCGTGCGTCATGGTCGCAGGGTGGCAGATGAGCGATTCGACGCCGCCCAGACTTTCGGCGAGGCTGAACAACTTGGTGCGCGTCAACAGCCGCAGCGCTCCGTCTTTCCCGCCCTTGACGCTGACGCTGATCATGCCGCCGAAATCGCGCATCTGTTTCTTGGCCAGCTCGTGCCCGGGATGGCTGGGCAAGCCGGGATAATACGTCTTCGCGACCTGCGGATGCCGGCTCAACCAGTCGGCCAGTGTGCGGGCGTTTTCGCAGTGCCGGTCCATGCGCACCGCCAGCGTCTTGAGGCCGCGCAACACCAGCCAGGAGTCAAACGGGCCAGGCGTTCCTCCCGCGGCGTTCTGATAGAAACGGATCGGCTTGAGCAGCTCCCAGCGGCCGACGACCGCGCCGCCGACGACGTCCGAATGTCCGCCCAGGTATTTCGTCGTGCTGTGGACGACGATGTCCGCGCCGAGCTTCAGGGGCAGTTGCAGATAGGGCGACGCGAACGTGTTGTCGACGGCCAGGATCGCGCCGGCTTTGTGGGCCAGGTCGGCGACAGCGACGATATCGACGATTTGCAGAAGCGGATTGGTCGGCGATTCGATCCAGACGAGCTTGGTCGCCGGCGTGACGATCTTGGCGAAGCCGCCCGGCGTTGGATCGTCGGTATACCTGGCGAGCAGCCCCCAGGGTTTGAAAACGCGCTCGAGCAGCCGATATGTGCCGCCGTAAAGATCCGCCGCAGCGGCCACCTCATCGCCGGGTTTGAGCTGGGCCAGCACGGCCGCCGTCGCCGCCGAGCCCGACGCAAAGGCCAGACAGCGCTCGCCGCCTTCCAGTGACGCGAGGCACGACTCGAGCGCCGTCCGCGTCGGATTGCCGGTCCGCGAATATTCGAAACCCTTGTGCTGGCCGGGCGCTTGCTGGGTAAACGTGGACGTGGCGTAAATCGGCACGACCGTCGCCCCCGTCGTCGGATCGGCGTCCTGCCCGACATGGATGGCGCGAGTGGCGAAGGCATGATCGTTGGCGCTCATGAAAATCCTCATTTCCCCCGTTCTTCATTCCAATACCGAATCAGGTCGATGCGCGTGATGATGTCCACGACTTTGCCGTCGGCCATTGCGAGGACGCCGGTGTTGCCGGCCAAGAGCAGGCGATAGGCCTCGTCCAGGTGTACGCTCGATTCCAGCGCGGGCAGGGGCCGGGCCATGACTTCGCCGACGGCTACCTTGTCCGGGTCACTGTGGTCGTGGAGGATGCGGGCCAGGGTCACTTCTTGAATGCTGCCGACCGGTTTGCCGTCCTGCAACACCGGCAGTTGTGAGATGCCTGTGGCCTCCAGGAGCCGGATCGCCTCGGCCACGCTCGCCTTGGGAGATACGGTCACCAATTTGCGGGTGCCGCGCGTCTTCATCAGGTCGGCGATCGAGTGTTGCGTCTGTACGGTGGTCTCCAGCTTGTTGGCGGCCAGCCATTCGTCGTCGAAGAGTTTGCTCATGTAGTTGCGGCCGGTGTCGGCGCACAGGGCGACGACGAGGTGGTCGACGGTCAGGCGGCGGGCGTAGCGCAGGGCGGCGGCGACCGCGGTCCCACTCGAACCGCCCACCAGGATGCCTTCGCGCTTGGCGAGCGCGCGGGCCGTGTGAAACGATTCGGCGTCGCCGACCCGGATCCATTCGTCCACGAGCTGGCTGTTGAATGTCTTGGGCACAAAATCCTCGCCGATGCCCTCGACCTTCCACGGCCGCGGCGAATCGCCCGACAGCACCGACCCTTCCGGGTCGGCGCCGATGACGCGCACCTCCGAGTTTTGCTCCTTGAGATAGCGGGCCACGCCGGAGATCGTGCCGCCGGTGCCGACGCCGGCGACGAAGGCGCTGATGCGGCCATCGGTCTGGTCCCAGATTTCGTAGCCGGTCGTGCGGTAGTGGACCTCGGGGTTGGACAGATTGGTGAACTGGTTGGGCCGCCAGGCGCCGGGAATCTCGCGCGCCAGACGGTCGGCGACGCCGTTGTAGCTGTCAGGCGAATCGGGGGGGAGGGCGGTTGGCGTGATGACGACTTCGGCGCCAAAGGCCTTGAGCAGGCGGATCTTCTCGGCGCTCATTTTATCGGGCAAGACGAAAATGCAGCGATAGGCTTTGACCGCGGCGATCATGGCCAGGCCGACACCGGTGTTGCCCGCGGTAGCCTCGATGATGGTCCCGCCGGGCC
>JAKEHX010000076.1 GCA_022614795.1 Planctomycetaceae bacterium
GAATCCCGTAGCGGAACTCGCCAGAGTTCCGAATCCGCAGAAAAACCTGAAGTCTGGCGACTTCAGCTACGAAAGATTCACAACCTCTGAGTACTGAGTACGGAGTACTTTAGCTGGCACCAACGATCCCTAATTCCAGAACCATGCCTGACCACCGCGAAATCCGGGCCGACTACGATCGCACCACGATCGTCGTCTATCAGGCGTATAACGACGCCATCGCCGATGCTGCGCTTGCCGCTGGGCGATTTGTGCCGCCGTTTTCGCTCGGCCGGATGACCTGGATCAAGCCCTCGTTCCTGTGGCTGATGGAGCGGAGCGGCTGGGCGACCAAGAGCAATCAGGAGAGGATTCTGGCCGTGCGGATCACGCGCGCCGGCTGGGATCAGGCCTTGGCCGCGGCCGTTCTGACGTCGTTTGACCCCGCAGTGCACCGTTCGGCTGATGCGTGGCGCGAACAATTCGCCCAAGCGACCGTGCACGTGCAATGGGACCCGGAGCGATCGATCGAGGGCAAGAAACTCGATTTCCGGTCGATTCAGGTCGGCCTGAGCCGAGCGGTCATTCACCAGTACGTTTCGAGCTGGACGCAGGAGATCACGGACCTGACGCCTCTGGCAACAAAACTCCGCGAGCTGCGAAGAGCCGGCAAGCACAGCGAGGCCAAGCGCCACCTGCCACCGGCCCGCGTTTATCCGACCGATGCAGCGACGGCCGCACGGCTGGGTATGAATTCTTAGTCCAAGGTTCGTCCGATGCTATGTAGCGCCGGCGCAGGCAATTCACGAATTGGGCAAATATGAATACGGTATTCGTACTCCAGCACTCCCATTTCCTTCCCAGCGGAGAGGAAAGCGTCAAGTTCATCGGCATTTATCGCACCGCTGAAGCCGCCATTGCAGCAGCGAAACGGCTCGCAGATCAACCAGGCTTTGCCAGGCATCCAACGATCATTGACTCCGACAAGACGGACGACGAAGAGGGGTTCTATATCGACGAGTATGAGCTGGACAAAGACCATTGGACGGAAGGTTTTGTCACGCTGATCGGCGACGAAGAATACAGAGGCTAGGAGGCAGGCTCACATCCGTATTTGATCTGTGTTCCATCCGTGGCTGAAAACAGTGCTGGTCCCTCTGCGGCTTTGCGCTCTTGGCGGCTCTGCGTTGAAAGGTGGTGACGTCGGGCCGTCGCACGAGCCTGCGCCTCCGGCTGCGGGTTAAACACGCGGGCGAATCGAGGACGACGACGAGGACGAGGAGGAGGACGAGGCCTATGTCTGTCGCGTGGCCCAATCGTCGAGCTGCTTGCGGGCTTGCTGCTGCGAGAGCACGACGAGAGGGACAATACGGGAGAGTTCGTCGTCCTGGCGGCGCTGATACTCGGGACGCAGCGCCTGCTCAACCTCTTCCTCCAGCGCCACCAGCCAGGCCGGAACATCCAGGCCCACGCCGGTCGGTTCGCGGGTGAGATACTCGGTGTCGTGCTTGAGCATCTCGAATTTCGGGCAGTCTTTGGCGGCCGACTGGGCTTCGTCGATGGCCGGGGCGACCAGGGCCCGAATCCGGTCGATCGCCAGCGGACGGACGAACCGCTCGGCCAGCCGGTCGGCGACCGTGGGCATCCGCATCGCGTATTTCTTCTGCAACTCGGCCAGCTTCGCCAGGTACTGGTCGGCTTCGTCGTTGATCCGCTCGGTCAGGGCCCGCCGCCAGATGCGGGCGGCGTCATCCTGGTCGCGGCGCACCAGAATCTCGTGGGCCAGCACGACCGGCTTGAGATTCCAACAGACGCGGTCGTAACGCGTCCGCAGCCGCAGGAAGTCGAGCAGCATGTACAACAGCCCGCCCTTGTCGGACTGCGTGGTGGTGCTGTTGTAGTCGCGGTATTCGCCGTAGTTTTCGACGACCGCCTCGAGCACCAGCGACAATTGCTCGGCTGCCGCGTCAAGCGGCTCGCCCGCGGCCAGATCGCCCAGCAGACGCTCGGGGGCGTCGTCGGGTTGCTCTTCCTCCTGGAGGCGCGTGATCCAATGGCCAACCCCCTGGTGCAGAATTGCCCGGATGTTGCCCAGGTTGAGGAACCGCTGCGTGAACAGCTCGTCGCCATAGCGCTCGACGAACTCGACCAGCTTCTTCCAATTCGCCTTGTCGTGGACCCGCTCCAGCACGCTGAGCCTGAGCGTGCGGCTGTGGGCCAGCCAGCCGGAAAGGAGCGACTCGGTCAGCTTTTCCAGGCACGAGACGACGGATTCGGCGTGCGATTCGTCGTCTTCCCCTTCCTGTGCGGCGGGCCACTGCGCCGACGACGCGACGAGGCACTCGACGATCGAGCGATAGCCGATCTTGAACAGCTCGTCGAACTCGGTGACTGCCCCGGGGCCGACGGGATGTTCGCGCTCCATCGTGCGGGCGACTTCGAGCAGCTCGCAGGTCTCGACCCACAGGCCCAGCCGCGGCAGCCAGGCGAGCAAGTCCTGAATCGCGTGTTGCCGGACGCGCACACCGACGATGGAGTCCGGATTGCCCCCCTTGGCCAGCGGCACATACAGGAGCGGCTGCCCAACCAGGAGCTTGCAGAGGCGGCCGGCGGCGTCGCGGGCGGCCGACGCATCCTGCCGCAAAAGGGCGGCGAAAATGGCGATGGTCAGCTGCCGCTCGCCGCCCGGCTCGCCGTGCTCGGGGCAATCTTGAAGCAAGGCGACGGCGGCCTGCAAGAGCCGCGTGGCATCGGCCATTTCGACGCTGGTCGCAATGACCCGCTCCAGCAGCGATTCCTTGGTCATGCGGCGGCGATCGTATTCGACGTTCGAATCGTGCTGGCCCGTTGACTGCGAGATTTTGTAGTCGCGGATTGCGGCCAGCAGATTCTCGAGATCGGCCCGATTCTGCTCGGCCTGTTCGATCCAACGATGAAGCGCGCCGGCGCGGGCCGTGCGCTCCTCTGAATCCGAATCCGGTGCCGAAACGCTGCGCAGCGCCGGACTCGTTGCCGCCAGCTTCCAGAGCCGCGCGACCGTGCTCAGGAACAAGAGCCGATCGGCCAGCCGGCGCGATTCGCTGACCAATTCGTCGTGCGCCCCTTCATCGGTTTCAAAGATCGAGCCCTCGACGCCGTCGTCGGTGGAGTCGCGGAATACGACCCCCTCATAAGCCGCGTCGAATCGCTCGCCGTCATCGTCTTCGCCCAGCGGGTCTGCCCCGTTGCCGCGCTGCGAATTACCGGACTTGTGGTTGCCGAGCGAAAAGACCGGCACGTTCCAGAACTGGTCGGCGTTGGCTTCGAGGTAATCGAGGAACTTGCGGGCCGTGTCCCAAGAGCGGGCGCTACCGGCCGAATCGGCTCCCGCGAGCGAGGTCATCTCACCCAGCCACCGCTGGGCCAGGTCGTGCAGCGAGGCATCGGCCCGCTCCAGGCCGACGCTTCCGGCCTGGCCGACCCAATGGATCAAGAGGGCCATCGACGCCACGTAGTCGCGGCGGTCGAGCAAGGCCTCGATCACCAACGCATAGGCCTTGGGCGAGTCGAACATCTCGGCATGCGGCTGCCAGAAAGCGACGTCGCCGGTTGCCGCGCCCCCTTTATGCCAGACGTTCAGCGCCTGGACGACGCGCTCGGCCGCGCGATAGACGACGAGCGAATCGACCGCCTCAACGCTGGAAACCTCGTGCACCGCGAACTTGTGCCACCAAGTGGCGATTTCCTTGAACTGCCGCGAGACCTTCTTGCTCAGCTCCTTGTGGTCGCTGGCGGCGGCGGCGCTCCACGCTTGCGAATAGAGGGCCCACAAGCGGTCCATCGTCGCCACCAGCTCGTCGGCCCGATGGTCGCGGACGCTGTTTTCCAGGGAAGGAAAGAGGCTGAAGTGGGCGTCGAAGCCGAGGATGTTCCATGGATCGATGATCGCGCCGCACTGGATGCCGCGCTTGAGCAACTCGGCGAGCTGCGACAAGAGGCCGGCCGCTTCTTCGAGCTTGCCGCCCGTGCAGGCGAGCTGGCACGACGTCATCAGGCAGTCGATCTGGCAGAGCATCCGCGCCGAGGCACAGGGGACGACGTCGGCTTCGCGGCGGGCGGCCTCGGTGTGCCCCATCCGGGCGAAGATGCGGGCCAGGTGCACATGCTCCAGCTGCGACGCCCGCTGCCGGGCCAGCTGCGCGTTGAGATGCTGGCGGGCGCCGCCAAACGGCTGCCGCTTCTCGGCCGCTTCGATCCGCAGCCGCTCGGCATGTTCGCCGCTAACCCGCTGAAAGAGCCGCTGGTAGAAATCGTCGCGATATCGCGCGATTTTCGGCAGGAGTTTCGAAAGCGTGACGGTCGAGTCGAAGGTCGCGGGCCCATCGCCGCTGATGCCGCTGGCCATGAGAATGGTGCCGGCCAGGACCGATGCCGCCTCGAACAGCAGCTCCTCGTACGGAATATCGGCTACATCCACCAGCCGCCGCATCAAGGCGTCGAGCGTCACCTGTTGGACGACGAAGCGGCGATAGCGGCCCTGGTTGTCGATCTGGTGTGGATCCCACTGGCCGAAATGATAGTTGGGCCGCTTGTTCGCTGGGTGGTCGAAATCATAGGCCCGCGGATCGACCGCCAATTCATCGAGGTTCTCGGGGCAATAACAGGCCTGCCGCAATAGTTCGGGGTCCGTCTCGTCGAGCAGCTTCAATGCGGCTGCGACTACTTCGCGCTCCGGCCCGAAGGTGATGCCCGCCCCGCGGATATAGAGCGGAATCGGACGCACGAATTCGTGCCGATATGGTTCGACCCGCTGCGACTCCAGCGTGGCGACGGGGCGATGGCCCAGGAAATCGTTGAGCTGGCCGATCGCGGTGGTGACGATCCGCTCGGGCTCGTTCCACGGCGGGCCTTGCCGCAGTACCGCCTCGCAGACGCGGCCGACAAACAGCGGGCGGAACAGCGACACGTCGCTATGGTGGAAGAGCAGGTCGCGATGGAACTCGCGGTAGGACGGCAGAGTCCGGTCGAAGACGAGCTGGAGCACGGCGGTGGCCTGCTGGGCGTCGTGGAACGCGGGCGAACGCGCCTCCAGCTCTCGCAAGCGGTCGGTGAGCATCCGGCTCACGCTTAGCCAATGCGGCAAGCCGTCATTTTGTCCGGCCGCGGCCTCGAAGAGGGCGTTCAGGTTGGCCAGGAACTGCGGATCGGCCGCGCCCGAGGAGAAATTGAGGTAGCCGAGCACTTGCTCGAGGGCAGGAGAGCCCCCTGCTGCATGCTCCGGTGTCCTCATGTCGCAAACCCTGGCTGCCTTTGGATTTACGCACGATTTTCTGGCTGCTGGAGAGAACCAGAGGCCAGGCCGCGCTTGCGTCGCGCGACTTACTTCGTGCCCATGGCCAATCGTACCGCCATCCACGGCGGTTGGTCCAGCGGACAGGTGGTCCCACACTCCGTCGCTGGTTCCCAAGCTCCGCTTTGGAGACCCACGCATCGAAGCTCTGCTTCCCTAGCGGCGCCGACGAAGCAGAGCTTCGCAAACGTGCGTTCCCAAGCGGAGCTTGGGAACGAGGGTGAAAGTGGGCAGCCGCCCTGGCCCACACGGAATGTGGGCCTACTCGGCAGCGGCGCGGATTGCCGTCATCCCGGCGGCGATCCCCGCGGGATGCCCGAACACAGCCGATCCGGCGACGAGCACATTGGCCCCGGCCTGCACGCCTAGGGGCGCCGTTGTCGCATCCAGGCCGCCGTCGATTTCCAGCTCGATGCTCGGATTGGCGCGCTCGATCATTTCGCGAACCTTGCGGATCTTGGGCAACATGGCGTGAATAAAGCTCTGTCCGCCAAATCCCGGATTGACCGTCATCACAAGCACCAGATCAACCGCGGGCAGGATCGCCTCGACGACATCCGCCGGCGTGGCCGGATTGATCGCCACGCCCGCTTTCTTGCCCAGCGACTTGATACTCAGAATCGTCCGGTGCAGGTTCGCATTTCCTTCCCAATGGACGATCAGCGTGTCGGAGCCGGCCGCGGCGAAGGCTTCCAAAAAGGCGTCCGCATTCTCGATCATCAGGTGCGTTTCGAGCGGCAGCTTGGTCACCCGGCGGAGCGACTTCACGACGGGCACGCCGATGGAGATGTTGGGCACAAAGTGGCCGTCCATTACGTCAACGTGAATCCGGTCGGCCCCGGCCCGCTCAGCCGCCGCGACCTGCTCGCCCAAGCGGGCGAAGTCCGCGGCGAGGATGGAGGGAGCGAGTTTGATCGAGTTGGTCATTGGTCAGTTGTCAGTTGTCAGTTGTCATTAGTCACGGGCTCCTGGCTCCTGGTCGCTGGCCCCAGTCTTCATTCGCCGATACCGGGCGATCAGGGCGTTGGTTGAGCTGTCGTGGGCTAGTTTGGGTTGATCTGGCACTTCCAGCTCTGGTGCGATCCGATTGGCGAGCACCTTGCCCAGCTCGACGCCCCACTGGTCGAACGAATTGACGTTCCAGATTACTCCCTGGGTGAAGACGCTGTGCTCGTAGAGGGCGACGAGCTTGCCAAGGGCCGCCGGAGTCAGGCGGTCAAGCAGCAGGGTGTTCGACGGCCGGTTGCCGGGAAATGTACGGTGCGGGACCAGCGCCTCGGCCACCCCTTCAGCCTTCACCTCTTCGGCTGATTTGCCAAAGGCCAGAGCCTCGGCCTGGGCGAAGACGTTGGCCATGAGCAGGTCGTGATGCCGCCCCAGCGGATTGAGGGAATTGGCGAACGCGATGAAGTCGCAGGGAATCAGCTTCGTCCCTTGATGGATCATCTGATAGAAGGAGTGCTGGCCGTTGGTTCCCGGCTCGCCCCAGTAGACCGGGCTCGTGTCGTAGTCCACATGCCGGCCGTCGAGCGTCGTGTATTTGCCGTTGCTCTCCATCGTGAGCTGCTGCAAATAGGCCGGGAACCGCTTGAGGTATTGATCGTACGGCAGCACGGCGATCGTCTGGGCGTGGTGAAAGTCGGTGTACCAGACGGTGAGCAGGCCCAGGATCACCGGCAGATTCCGCTCCAGCGGGGCCGTGCGGAAGTGCTCATCCAGGGCGTGAAAGCCGTCGAGCATCGCGCGAAATTTCTCCGGCCCAATCGCCAGCATCGTCGAGAGCCCGATGGCCGATTCCATCGAGTAGCGGCCGCCGACCCAGTCCCAAAACTCGAACATATTGGCCGGGTCGATGCCGAATTTGGCCACCTCTTTGGCGTTGGTCGATATGGCGACGAAATGTTTGGCCACCGCGGCCTCGTCCTTGAGCCTCGCCAGGCACCACTCGCGCGCGGTCTGAGCGTTGGTCATCGTTTCGAGCGTCGTGAAGGTCTTCGACGCCACGATGAACAGCGTCTGAGTCGGATCGAGGTCGCGCACCGTCTCTTCGAAATCGGTCCCATCGACGTTCGACACGAACCGGAACGTCGCCAGGCTGGGGCGCGGGTGCCGCGTGAAGTGCCGCAGTGCCTCGTACGCCATCACCGGCCCCAGATCGGAACCGCCGATGCCGATATTCACGATATTGCGGATCGGCTGGCCGGTATGACCTCTCCACTGGCCGCTGCGGACGCGATTGGTGAAGTCGGCCATCTTGTCGAGGACGCCGTGCACCAGCGGAACGATGTTCTCACCGTCCACGGTGATCGTCGCGCCCCGCGGGGCGCGCAGCGCCACATGCAACACGGCCCGGTTTTCGGTCGTGTTGATCCGCTCGCCGCGGAACATGGCGTCAATTCGCTCGGCCAGGCCCGATTCCCTGGCCAGCGCGAAGAGTAACCTCAGCGTCTCGTCGGTGACGCGGTTTTTGGAATAGTCGAGGTAGATTCCCTCGGCTTCGAGCGTCAACCGCTCGCCGCGCGCGGGATCGTCGGCAAACAGCTGGCGAAGATGAAGTTCGCGAACTTCGGCGGCATGCTTTTCCAGAGCCAGCCAGGCGGGGCGCTCGCGGAGATAGGTGGTCATTATTCGCTCTTCAAATAGCCGGGACCGAACCTGGTCCCGGAAGAATCTTCGTTAGCGCAGCGCTTCAGCCACGATCTTCTGCGCCTCGCTCACGATGTCGTCCAGATGCTGCTGGCTGATGAAACTCTCCGCATAGATCTTATAGATGTTTTCGGTTCCCGATGGCCGGGCGGCGAACCAGCCGTTTGCCGTCACCACCTTCAGGCCGCCGATGCTCGCGCCGTTGCCGGGCGCCTTGGTCAGCTTGGCGACGATCGGCTCGCCCGCCAGGCGCTCGGCCCGCACCGTATCAGGTGAGAGCTTGGACAGTTTGGCCTTTTGCTCGGGCGAGGCCGGAGCGTCGATCCGCGTGTAATATGGCTGGCCGAACCGGGCGACGAGGTCCTGGTAATGCTGGCCAGGGTCTTTGCCCGTCCGGGCGGTGATCTCGGCGGCCAGCAGGGCCAGAATGATCCCGTCCTTGTCGGTGGACCAAACCGTGCCGTCCTGCCGCAGGAAACTCGCCCCCGCGCTTTCCTCGCCGCCGAAACAGCATGAGCCGGCAAACAGTCCCGGCGCGAACCACTTGAATCCGACCGGCACTTCCGAGAGCTTGCGGCCCAGGCCGGCGACAACGCGGTCGATCAGGCTGCTGGAAACGAGCGTCTTGCCGACCGCGGCCGACGCGGGCCACTTCGGCCGATGCGTCAGCAGATAGCCAATCGCCACGGCGAGGTAGTGATTGGGATTCAAGAGGCCTACCGAGGGCGTCACGACGCCGTGCCGGTCGGCGTCTGGATCGTTGGCAAACGCCACCTGGTATTTGTCCTTGAGTCCGATCAGGCCTGCCATGGCATAGGGGCTGCTGCAATCCATCCGGATCTTGCCGTCGTGATCGACCGTCATAAAGCCGAACCGCGGGTCGATCTTGCGGTTGACGACCTCGATGTCCAGGCCGTGCTGGTTGGCGATCGGCTCCCAGTACTCAACCGCTGCCCCGCCCAGCGGGTCGACGCCGATCTTCAGATGCGACGAGCAGATCGCATCGACGTCGATGACGGTTGCCAGATCGTTGGCATACGGCAGAACGAAGTCGTCCTCGTGTGTCGTGCTGGCCTTGAGAGCGGTTTCGTAGGTGACGCGCTTGACGCCGCGATTTTCGCCCCGCAAAAGCTCGTTGGCCCGCGCCTGAATGGCCTGGGTGACTTCATTGTCGGCCGGGCCGCCGTTGGATGTGTTGTACTTGAAGCCGCCATCCGCCGGCGGGTTGTGTGACGGCGTGATGATGATCCCGTCGGCGAGTCCCTTCGTGCGGCCCCGGTTGTGGACCAGGATCGCCCGCGAAATGACCGGCGTCGGCGTGAACCCACCGTCGCGCTGGATCGAGACCGTGACTCGATTGGCGGCGAGCACTTCCAGCGCCGTTCGCTGAGCCGGGGCCGACAAGACGTGCGTGTCTTGCCCGACATAGACCGGCCCGTCGATCCCCCGCGCCCGGCGATATTCGCAGATTGCCTGCGTGATCGCCAGGATGTGAGCTTCGGTAAAGGTCGCCGCCAGCGATGAGCCGCGGTGACCGCTGGTGCCGAACGACACGGCCTGCATGGGGTCGGCCGGGTCGGGCCGCCGAGAGTAATAGTCCCGCTCGAGCCGGGCCGGATCGATCAACAGCTCGGGCGGGGCCGGCTGGCCAGCCAAGGGGTGGAGAGCCATGGTGCTGCCTCGTGCTATTAGAGGCTGTTGCAAAACATGTAGCTGAAGTCGCCAGACTTCAGGAAACCTCACCTGAACTCTGGCGAGTTCAGCTACGACGCTGCCTCTTTGAAACACCTACTTAGTGTATCGGCGGCCGCGTGAACTCGTGGACTTCTACCTGCGGGCCGCGCTGCACCAGCACCTTGTCAGCCAGGCCCAGAAACAGCCCCGTCCCGACCACGCCGGGAATCGCTACGATCTTGGCCTCCAAGTCGGCTGCGCTAGCGATCACGCCCGTGCCGCAGTCGAGGATGTAGTTGCCGTTGTCGGTCACGCTCGGCTGGCCGCCCGCCAGGCGCAATTGCGGCCGCAGGCCCAGCCGCTCCAGTTGACGGGCCGTGGCTTTGTGTCCGAACTGGAGCACTTCAACCGGCAGCTTGCCGCGCGAGCCTAGTGCCGGAACCAATTTCTCTTCGCCGATCAGGATCACGAGCATCCGCGACGCGGCCGCCACAATTTTCTCGCGGACCAGCGCCCCGCCGTATCCCTTAATCAGGTTACCCCGCGGATCGACTTCGTCGGCCCCGTCCACGGTCAGGTCCAGGAATTCGACGTCGTCAAGCTTCGCAAGCGGAATGCCAAGCTGCGTCGCGAGCAGCGCGGACGACTCCGACGTGGCCACGCCGCGCATCACTAGACCAGCGCGAACTTTGTCCCCCAAGGCCTCAATGAACGCGGTCGCCGCGCGGCCCGTTCCCAGCCCCACGGTCATGCCGCTATGGACGAGCCCGGCAGCGTGCTCGGCGGTGGTGTCGGCGACAAGTGGCAGCGAAGACATACAGGCGCGATTCAGCAGGCGCATTTAATCGTGACGCGCGCTTTAGAATACCCCGAGCCGGCGCAGTTCGGGAGGGCGAGGCGCCCGCCGAGCTAGGCGCGGACGACTGGCGGGCGGCGGCTGAGGAGGGCGAGCAGGGCAGAAAACAGGGCGGCGCCGATGATCGACCAGATGATCGGGAAGCTGTGACCACCCACTTGCACCGGCAGGATTTCGGGCAGACTGAGTACCCGCGCCAGCCACGTGCCGATCAGCGCTCCAATGAAGCCAAGAACAATGGAGACCAGACAGCCGCCATGCGAATAGCCCACGAGGGATTGGGCAAGGCTGCCGCATACGCCGGCGATGAGGAGCAGCAGCAAGAATTCGAGGATGCCCATGAGCCGACTCCGAAATTGAGGACGAGTGAAGCCGTGCATTTGCTGTGCCGGAATGCGGGTGGGAAAGATGCCCCTCTCGGAGGTCAGCGGAATGCAGGCCAATTCTGGTGCATTTCGCTGCGCTCATGGCACTCTACGCCGAGCGGCCAGTGAAGATCCAGCCTTGGCGGTAGAAGTAATAGACCAGGAGTGCGGCGGTGATCGCCATGCCGGCCAGGCAGGCGGGGTAGCCCCAGTACCAATAGAGCTCGGGCATGTTCAGCGGTCGCGTGCCGCCGCCATTGTCGAAGTTCATCCCGTAGATGCCGGCGATAAATGTGAGCGGGATGAAGATCGTCGAGATGATCGTGAGGACGCGAATCGTCTCGTTGAGGCGGTTGGAGATCGACGACATGTGCAGGTCGCGGAGGTCCGCGGTCAACTCGCGGTAGGTCTCGACCAGCTCGACAATCTGCACGACGTGGTCGTAGCAGTCGCGGAGGTACGGCCGGACCTCGGGGGGAAAGCGGGTCGTCTCTTCGCGGGCCAGCATTGCCATCGCGTCGCGGAGCGGCCAGAGGGCCCGGCGGAGGATCAAGAGGTCCGCCTTCACCGCGTGCAGGTCGTCGATGACCCGCGTGTTCCGCGGCTGCACGACCAGGTCTTCCAGCTCGTCGAGCCGTTCGGCATAGACCTCGAGCACGGGGTAATAGGCGTCGATCGTGGCGTCCATCAGGGCGTAGGCGAGGTAGCCGGTGCCGAGCTGGCGGATGCGGCCCCCTTCGCGGATGCGAGCGCGGATGCGGTCGAACGGATCGCCGGGAGTGCCTTCCTGAAATGTGATCACCCAGTTGGGGCCGATGAAGATGCTGAGCTGTTCGGTGGCGCAGCGATCGGGACAGGTGACCATCCGCATGACGATGAAGAGGACCTCGTCGTAGTCTTCAACCTTGGCCCGCTGGTGGACGTTGACGGTGTCCTCGAGGGCCAGGCGATGGAGGTGGAACAGCTCGCCAAAACGTTCGATGGTCTTGGCGTCGCCGAGTCCTTCGACGTTGATCCACGTAAGGGCATGGCGGCCGACGAGGGCCCGGGCGGCAGCCGGATCGGGGACGTCGTGGTCTGTCACGCCCGCTTCGTCGAAGCCGGTCACATGGATCGTCGGCTTGGGCTGCGACGGATCGGGAATGACCTGGCCGGGGGACGCTCCGGGGGGCGTGCGGCGGTGGATCGTGATGTCGCGCCGCGAGGGCTTTTGGCGGCGAGGCTTGCGGGACATGGGAGAGCTTCGCGGGCGCGGTAGCGGATTGACGTCGATCAAATACACGCGATCGGTCGTACCGCGCGATTGCAAATTGCAAATTGATCATTGCAAATTGTCAATTTGCAATGGCCAATTTGCAATGGTCAATTTGCAATCGGCGAGCGGGCTAAGTCGGGTGGTTTGGGCCTCGCTGACGCTTCGGGTTGGTGATTGATGCCCTCCTCGTAGGACAAGCGTCTCGCTTGTCCTTGGACAACCGGGACGGTTGTCCTACGCGGCGGCGCTGCGGACCTGGCCAAGGTTGTCGCGGAGGCGGACTTCGATCGGGCGGAGGACGTTGAGGTGCACGTCGCGCTGCGGAAAGGCGAGCACGATGCCGCGGTCGGCCATCAGCTCGTCGATCCGGAAGCGGAGGTCGCTTTCGACCTCCCCCTTGTTGGTCGCCCGCAAGTTTACCCAAAACCGCAGCTCAAACAGCAGGGCGTCGGCCGCGAAGTCCTTGAAGATCACGGCGGGCGGTGGCTCGGCGAGAACTTGCGGGTGCTCCTTGGCCGCCAGCAATAGCAGCCGCTGGACCTCGCGGGTCGGCGAGCCGTAGGCGGCGCCGACGCTGATCGTGCAGCCGACGGTGTCGTCGGTGAGGGTCCAGTTGACGACGCTCGTTTCGAGCAGCTTGGAGTTGGGAACGATGATTTCGTGGTTCGAGCCGTTGGTGATTTTGGTGCTGCGGGCGCCGATTTGGCTAACGGTGCCGGTCCAGCCGTCGAGTTGGATGGTGTCGCCAACGCGGATGGGCCGCTCGGCCAGGAGGATGAGGCCGCTGATGAAGTTGTTGACGATGTTCTGGCTGCCGAAGCCGGCCCCGATGGCGAGGGCCCCGCCGAGGAAGCTGAAGACCGTCATCGGGACGTTGAGCACATTGAGCGAGAACATCGTGAACGTACCCAGCAGCAGATAGAAGGTGATCGACTGGATGGGGGCGATCGCACTCTTGTTGAGGCCGAAGCGGGTGAGCAGCTTGTTGGCGGTCCAGCGGCTGATCATGCCGGCGGCGAAGTAGCCAAATATCAGCAGCACCAGGCCGATGCAAAGCTGTCCGATGGTGAGTGCTGGTGGGTCGGTGTCCTTCGCGCCAGCGATTAGCGGAGTTCCCAGGATCTTTGTGATGCCGGACCAGATGTCCTGCCACGATTGGCCGAGTTCGGACTTGACGGTGTCCAGGCCAACGAATTGCACGCCGGATTGGGGCGGGGCGGCTTCGACGGCTGGAGTGGCAGCGGCCGTGGGCTCTGGAGCGGGCTGCTCGAAGACGGGCTGCTGGAAGACTGGCAACTGCGGCAACTGCGCCCGCAGCGGCGAGCAGAGAATCAGGCCCAGGACGGCGCAAGAGATCGTAATTCCATAGCGACGCAATAAGGTCATCGTTGCCTCCGTGCAACTGTGTCAGCGAGGTAGCGGGAACGCAAGCCGGATGGGGAAATAGCAGAACTGGGCGGGCTGGGTCAAGGGAGAGTTGCGTCGTTCGGGCAGACGACCGGACGCCCCTTACTGCAATCGGCGGATAAAGGCGTTACAGTGGCACGACCGCAATCATGAGATGCAACGAGGATCTAGAATGGCGAAACGGGTGCTGCCAGTTGTCCGGTCATTGTTCTTGTGCGATTGGTTCGTCCGGCATCCAAATGGCAAGGCTGATTTGATTGGTATTTTCAACCAGGCTTCCGCCCCTGAGTTTCGTTTATGGGCGATGCGCGATTAATGCTTGAGTCAGAGGAGGTCGCCTAATGATCCAACCACAAGGCGATCCACCGGCAGACCGAACGTCCAGCAATTCGATCTTCTTCGAGTTCACGGACGTAGCGATTCCATTGCCGCCGGGGATTCGCAGCCGCCATCGCAGCAGTGGCCAATCCGATACATCCACCGAAGATACACCGGACCCTAACGATATCCGCCGTCGCGAACAGCGGTTTCGGCAGATCAGTGACGAAGATTTGCTGTCATTGTGGCGAGCGTGCGACGGCGATCAGCCCTTGCGAGACGCGGTTACGAACGAAGCTCGGCGACGGGCCGCGGGACAGCCGCACGATGCGATCAGCAAGGCGATCAAAGAGATACTTGGCGGGTGATCAGCGCTGCAATCATTAGCCAATCACCAGCCCGCGGGCCGTCTCATCGTCGCGTCGTTCCCATTCGCGGCGGATTTCGCCCAGGCCATAGGCGCACATCTCGAACTGGGCGCTGAGCCGCTCAAGCAGGTCGCTGGTTGTGTCCTCGTTGCGGTCGGTATCGATCGTAGCGGCAATGTGGTAGGCCCGTTTCCCCTGGGCACAGTAGTCGACGAAATAATCTTTCTTCTGAATCGCCTTGAGCCGGGGTAGGGTTTCGGGGTAAACTCCCGTCCAAAAGAGGGTGACGTCGCCGATGTGGCGATGGACGTCGCGGCGGGCCAGGCCGATGCGGTTTTCCGCTTCGGCGAGCATGTCGGCGACCTCGACCACGGGACGGCCCGAGAGGTTGCGGACGCGGTGGATGGAGTCGAGGCGGGCGAAACGCAGGAGCAAGTCGCTGAGATAATCGACGAGTGGCGGGTCGGCCACGCCCAGGCGCGACTCGAAGATGCACTCGCACAGACCGGCGAAATAGCGGCCCAAAGCCGAACTGCGAGGCAGTGCCATCATTGCCAAGACCCTCTCCGCTGGCGCGTCGCGTGGCGGGAGGAGCGGCCCCAGGGCACAATCGGGTCGGGTTGTGCGGCCTGGCAAGTCGTCCGTCAGCCGCCATGTGCGACTGATGAAACCATCCATCTCAATCAATATTTCGATCCACCCCCAGTGTCAAGGTCGTAAAAATCGGTTTAATGGAGGGAAATGGGCTGGCGCGCGGAAGGTGACGAGAGCGCCGGCCGGGCAACCAGGCGGAATGCCCGCCGTGGAACGTGACAAACTGGCCGGAGCTTCGCTACAATCAATTTTTCTTGCTCCCACCTTCGAGCCGATTGCAAGTTCCCACCGTTAACATTTTCGGCGGCTGGACGCCAAGGACGATACCGACCGTATGGAGACGGAGCCCCTACGGTATTCTTTGCAGGACGCAATCCCTTCCCTCATTGTTGGCGTGCGTCATGCTACAGTCTGTTCGCAGTTTGCTGGGCCTGGAGGGGGCTGAGGCCTATCGCCGCAGCACCCCGCTCATCCTCGTCAATGGATTGGCCGAACAGGGCGAATCCTGGTTCCGGAGCCGCGAAGCGTGGGCACGCTCTTTCGACGTGCACATGCCCGCGCTGCTCGTCTATGACGGGCCCGTGCTCCAGGAGTGGATGCGGCGCGGCAACGCGATCAGCGTCGATTTTCTGACCGACCGGCTGGCGTCGTATCTGGACAACTTCGTGCAGACGGCCCCGTATCACCTGGTGGCCAGCAGTCTGGGCGGCCAGATCGTCATTGAATACGCGGCCCGCTATCCCGAAAAAGTTGGCCGAATGGTGCTGATCTGTCCCTCGGGCATGGGCGGGGTCGAAAACCTGCCCATCGTCGAAGGGGTCCGCCACCACGACTATACCGCCCTCGTAAAAAGCTGCTTTCACGATCCCCGGCTGGCGAGCCCGCAGATCGTCGCTTATTACAAGGAGAAATTCTCTTCGCGGGCCTGGCGGAAGGCGATGTTGCAAACGGTCCGCGGCACGAAGAAGCACTCGGTCCGCGAGAAGCTGCCGCACGTCACATGCCAGACGCTCGTGATTTGCGGGCGCGAGGACCAGATTGTCGACCCGTTCCGGGTGCGGGACGCGGTCAAGGGTCTGCCGAACTTCAAGGTGGAGATGATTCCCCGCTGCGGCCACGCTCCGCAGCTGGAGGTCCCGCAAATCGTCAATCCGCTGGTATCGCGGTTCTTGCAGGAAGGTGACGTAACGAGAAAGTCAAAACCGCAGCCGAAGCTCGTGGCGGAAGCGGTCGCGGCGGGGGAATAGTCGCAGCTCTGGCGAGCACGGAAGGCCGTTCGTTTTGTCATGAATTATCCATCGCTGGCCACGCGATTGATCGTGCCGATTTTGGCGCTGGCGGCGTTTACGCTGCCGCTGGTGGGAATTGGCGCGCGCCGGGCGGTGAAGAGCAACGCCAACGATGTCCGCGACTGGCTGCCGGCACATTACCCCGAGACGCAGCAGTTCCGCTGGTTCCGACACCATTTCGGCAGCGAAGATTTCATCCTGGTGAGCTGGCCTGGATGTACGCTCGACGACGAGCGGGTGGATCAGTTTGCCGGGTGGGTCGAAAACCGGGCCACCCAGCGGGCGGCCGACGGCGGGCAGCCGCTGCTGGCCCATGTGACCACGGGCCGGCAACTGGTCAGCCAGATGACCGCCGAACCGATCAACCTGTCGCGGCGCGAAGCGATCAGCCGGCTGACGGGGGTGGTGGTCGGTCCCGATAGCAAGCAAACGTGCGCGGTGGTGACGCTGGCCGACACGCCGAAGCGCGACCTGCACGCGACAATCGATGAACTGCGCGACGTGGCCCGCGGCGTGGGCATCGACGACGACGACATAAAGCTGGGCGGGCCGCCCGTGGTCAACGCGGCGATCGACCAGTCCAGCTCACAGTCGTTGTTTCGCCTGGCGGGTCTGGCC
>JAKEHX010000656.1 GCA_022614795.1 Planctomycetaceae bacterium
GCGACGACCAGGGCTACGGCGACATGAGCCGCCACGGCAACCCGCTGCTCAAGACGCCGAACCTCGACCGGCTGGCAGAGCAGAGCGTGCGGCTGACCGATTTCCATGTGGCCCCAATGTGTACGCCGACCCGCGGGCAACTGTTGACGGGAATGGACGCCTGCCGCAACGGCGCGACCAGCGTCTGCGCCGGCCGCTCGTTCGTCCGGCCCGGCATTCCGCTCATGCCGGAGATCTTTTCGGCAGCCGGCTACAAGACCGCAATGTTCGGCAAATGGCACCTGGGCGATAGCTTCCCCAACCTGCCGCACCATCGCGGCTTCGGCGAGGCGGTCTATCACCTCGGCTGGGGCATCACATCGATGGCCGACACGTGGCAGAACGACCTGTTTGACGGCCGCTTCCGCCACAACGGGAAGCTCGAGACCTATCCGGGCTATTGCACCGATGTCTGGTTCGACCTGTCGATGGCCTGGATCAAGGAGCGGCAAGCGCGGAGCGAGCCGTTCCTGCTGTACTTGCCGACCAACGCCCCGCACGGCCCGCTGTGGGTGCCCGGCAAGTACAAAGAGCCATACCAGAAGCCTGGCGTGCCGGCGGCCTTTTTCGGCATGATCGCCAATCTGGACGAGAATATCGGCCGGCTCGACAAGTTCCTGACCGAGAGCGGCCTGGCCGACAACACGATCGTCGTTTTCTTTCACGACAATGGCGGCACCGCGGGCGTGAATTTCTTCAATGCCGGCATGCGCGACCGCAAGACCACGTATTACGAAGGGGGCCATCGAGCCGCCTGCTTCGTTCGGTGGCCGGCGGGGAACCTGCATCCGCGCGACGTGGACGAACTCTGCCAGGTGCAGGATCTCTTGCCGACACTGCTGGAATTGTGCCGCATCGAGCGGCCGGCGGCGGCGAAGTTCGATGGGCTAAGCCTCGCCAACCTGCTCCGCGGCATTCAGGAGGAGATTTTTCCGCGCGACCGGATGCTCGTCGTGCAGTACGGCCAGAAGCCCGAAAAATTTGCCAGTGCCGTGCTCCAGAACCGGTGGCGCCTGGTTCACGGCAAGGAGCTTTATGATCTGCGGACCGATCCAGGGCAAAAGACGGACATCGCCGCCGACCATGCGGACGTCGTGAAGAAAATGCGCGACCATTACGAGCGGTGGTGGGCCGGCGTCGAGCCGCTCTTGGCACAACCGGTGCCGATTGTCATCGGGGCCGACGAGGAGAACCCGGTCACGCTCTCGGCAGCCGATTGGTGGAATGTCTACTGCGACAACATGCGGGATCTGCGGACAGGCAAGGAAACGAACTCGGTGTGGAATGTCCAGGTTGCCAAGGACGGGCGCTATGAGATCGCCCTCCGCCGCTGGCCGAAGGAGGCGGACGCGCCGATCGCCGCCGGTGTCCCTGCGTTTCAAGCAGTCGATGGCACGCTGCCAGCCGGCAAAGCCCTGCCCATCGCCGCCGTCCGACTGAAAGTGGGTGAATTGCTCGACGAAACGAAAGTCGCCGCCAATGCGAAGGAGCTAACGTTCGCCGTTGATCTGAAGGCCGGCGCGCAATTGACGCTTCAGTCGTTCTGCTACGATGCCGCCGGCAAGGAGCTGTGCGGGGCATATTTTGCGTACGTGACGCGGAAGTAGGCCGTGCACCTCGTAGGACAAGCGTCTCGCTTGTCCAAGTGCACGTCGCTTCACAGTTTGGGACAACCGAGACGGTTGTCCTACGACAGCGGAAGTTGCTGCCGGGACGGCACTTACGTTAGAATCAAGGAGCCGCGGCTGGTGAACATCACAGCCCGGTCCCGCCCCGGCAGTGTTTGCTGCCGCCCCTAACATCCTCTCCGCTCTTCGCGAGATCAAGAATGCCGCGATTGGCTTCAGCGATTCTAATCGCGATCTTTATCGCTTTCCTCTCGTCGCTCGGCCAGGCCGACGAGCCCAAGCCCGAGTTCGATCCGGCCCATGCCGAGAAGATGCAGGAGGGGCTCGGCCTGTTCAAGTCGCAGGTCCGCCAGGTCCTCGTCGATAACTGCGTCGAATGCCATGGCGGGAGCGAGGTCGAGTCGGGCTTTGATTTGGCGACGCGCAAGGGGCTGTTGCGCGGCGGCGCGCATGGGCCGTCGGTTGTGGTGGGCAAATCGGCCGACAGCAACGTCGTCCGCTTCATCAGCCACAAGGAAAAGCCGTTCATGCCCGACGGGGCTGACAAGCTCCCCGCCGAGCAGATTGCGGCCATCGCCAACTGGATCGATCTGGGCGCCCCGTACGACAAGCCGCTGGTCGATAATCCGCGCGACCCCGATGCCTGGACTTTGGCGGTGGTTCCCGACAAGGCCCGCGAGTTCTGGTCCTTCCAGCCGCTGGCCGCAGTCGAGCCGCCGGCAGTCAAGAACGAAGCATGGGTCCGCAACCCGATCGACCGGTTCGTACTGGCCAAGCTGGAGGAGAAAGGACTGACGCCCAGCCCGGCGGCCGAGCGCCGCGTGCTCATCCGCCGCGCCTATTTCGATCTGATTGGCCTGCCGCCTGAAGCAGAGGTGATCCAGGCCGCGCTTGACTCGACTCCGTCTCTCCATCCCTCCGTCCCTCCATCCCTCCGTCCCGATGGAGAGACGGAGCGACAGAGTGACAGAGAGACGGAAGCATATGCAGCCGTCATTGACAAGCTTCTCGACAGCGCTCACTTCGGCGAGCGCTGGGCCCGGCATTGGCTCGATGCGGCCCGCTTTGCCGAGAGTCACGGCTTTGAGCAGGATTACGACCGGCCGCATGCCTACCACTTCCGCGATTTCGTCATCAAGGCCTTCAACCAGGACATGCCTTACGACCAGTTCGTCCGCTGGCAACTGGCCGGCGACGAGCTGGCGCCCGAAGAGCCGCTGGCGCTGATGGCGACGGGCTTTTTGGGAGCGGGCGTATTTCCGACGCAGATTACCGCCAACGAGGTCGAGCGGACGCGGTACGACGCGCTCGACGACATGGCGGCAACCACCGGCAGCGCCATGCTGGGCCTCTCGATCGGCTGTGCCCGCTGCCACGACCACAAGTTCGATCCAATCCCGCAGGCCGACTATTACCGGTTCCTTTCGACCTTCACGACGACGGTCCGCAGCAACCTCGACGTGAACATGGACTTGGCCGGGTATCGGGCGGCCAAGGGGAAATTCGACGCCGAGCATGCGCCATTTGTCGCGGCCCGCGAGCAGTTCGAGCGGGACGAGTTGCCGGCTCGATTTGCGGCGTGGGAAGAGACTCCCGAAGCAGCCGCGGTGAAAGGCAACCCGTGGCGGTTTCTCTCGGTCGGCGAGGCGAAATCGAAAGGGGGCGCGACGCTTACGCGGCAGGATGATCGTTCGGTCCTCGCCAGCGGGACGAATGCCGAATTCGACACGTACACGATCGAGGCGTCGCTTCCGCCCGGAAAGTACACGGGGATCCGCTTGGAGGCGCTGGCCGATCCCACGTTGGCGAAGGGGGGACCCGGCCGGGCCGAGAACGGCAATTTCGCGCTCACCGACTTCACGGTCGCGCTCAAGGCCAAGCAAGGACCGAACAAGCCGCTGGCCCTCGGTAATCCTCAGGCGACGTTCGAGCAGACGCCGCAAGGGCTGCTGGTCAAGAACGCGATCGACGGCGACAAGAAATCGGGCTGGGCGGTCGATCCGCAGTTCGGCAAGGACCATGCCGCGGTCTTTGAACTGGCCGAAGAGCTGACCGTGGATGAGCCGGCGACGCTCGTCTTTACGCTCGACTTCCAGAACAACAAACAGCATTCGCTCGGCCGGCCGCGGTTTTCGGTCACTTCAGCCGCCAGGCCGCTGCCCCTTGAGGCAGGCGGAATGTCGCCCGAGGTCGCACTGGCGCTATCGATGCCGCCCGGCGAGCGGAAGCCCGAGCAGATCGCCGCCGCCCACAAGTTCTTTCGTCCGTTTGACGCCGAGTGGCGCAAACTCAACGATGCCGAGCTTGAGCATGCCAAAAGCGAGCCGCAGCCGAACCTCGTCAAGGTGATGGTGTGCAGCGAGGGGGTGACGCCGATCCGCCACCACACGCAGGGGGCCGATTTCTTCGAGCAGACTTTCTTCCTCAAGCGGGGCGACTGCGATCAGAAGATGGGCGAAGCGCCACAAGGCTTCCTCCAGGTCTTGATGACCGCACCCCTGCGCGAGAAGCATTGGCAAGCCGCCCCGCCGGCCGGCTCGAAGCTGAGCTATCGCCGGACGTCGCTGGCTAACTGGATGACCGATACCGAGCATGGGGCCGGGCACCTGCTCGCCCGCGTGATCGTCAACCGGCTGTGGCATCATCATTTCGGCCGCGGGATCGTGGCCACGCCCAACGACTTTGGCGTGCAGGGGACGCGCCCCACGCACCCGGAGCTGCTGGACTGGCTGGCCCGCGAGCTGATCCGCAATGGCTGGAAGCTCAAGCCGATTCACAAGCTGATGATGACCTCGGCCACGTACCAGCAGGGTTCAGGGTTCAGGGTTCAGGGTTCAGAACGGTTACAACTCAACCCTGAACCCCGAACCCTGAACCCTTCCACGGCTGATCCCGACAACATCCTTCTCTGGCGCCGCGAGCCCCAGCGGCTGGAGGCGGAGCTGATCCGCGATAACATGCTCGCCGCCAGCGGCACGCTGGATCGCACGCAGTTCGGCCCCGGTACGCTCGACGAGGGGCATACACGCCGCAGCATCTACTTCATGGTCAAGCGGAGCAAACTGGTGCCAATGATGCAGCTTTTCGACCAGCCCGAGCCGCTGGTCAGCGTCGGCGGCCGCCCCAGCACGACGATCGCCCCACAGGCCCTGGCGATCCTCAACAGTCCGCACATCCGTGGCTATGCCCAGAATTTCGCCCAGCGGCTCTTGCCGGCTTATGAAAGATCGCCGGCCGAAGCGGTGAAGCAAGGCTACCTGGCCGCGATTGGTCGGTTGCCGGACGAAGTCGAATCCGCGTCCACGGTCCAGTTCCTCGCCGCTCAGGAGCAGTCGTACGCCGCTGCCGGCAAGGCCGACGCGAAGAAGCTCGCCCTGGCCGATTTCTGCCAGGTGCTGTTTGGTTTGAACGAGTTTGTGTATGTGGAGTAGAAGTTTGTGTATGTGGAGTAGAA
>JAKEHX010000657.1 GCA_022614795.1 Planctomycetaceae bacterium
CAAAGAACGGATCGTTGCTGATCGCCGATGACTCCTCGGCTGGATCGAAGCTCACCTTGGTAGGTGGGCCGGGAGTAGGTCTCGCCGGTGCCAGGATCACGTCGGCCGAGACGTTGTGTTGGTAATCCTGTTCCCAGGCGGCCTGGTCCATCGCGGGCGCCGCCGCGCCAAAGTCGATCTCAATCGGCAAGATCACACTCGCCCTCGGCCCCACACCGAAGCGGAGGCGCGCGTACGTTCGTCCTCCGCACGCCAGGATCAACATCAGCGACCAGTCCGCCCCGCCGAAGCAGCGAGCGAACGTCTCCTCGTCGGTGACGCTCGGCAGGGGCGAACTGCCGGGATGAGTATGGACCCAAATCCGGCCGAACCGCTCTGGCGCCAGGCCCCGGTCCACCTGCTCGTCGAAGAAGTCGGCAATCGACTCATCATCGAAACGAACGGTGGCGACCGAGCAACGTTGCTTCACCAGGCGGAAATCCTCGATTAGCAGCAGGTTTGACTCCGCGCTGATTCCAAATCCGCCGATCTCGGTCGGTCCGGCGTCACGCAGGAAGAGGAGCTTCGCCCACGCGTAGGGCGTCAGCCGCAGGGGCGGCGCCGGTTGGGCATACCGCTGCTTCAGACGAAGCGTCTTCTTCGGAACAGAGATTCTCATCGGACTCCTCCAGGGTTTCTTCAAGACAAGTGGGGCAGAGCAAGTGGCCAGAATCGGTGCTCTGCAGGCAGCTCTCGCAGAGGGTCCGCTCGCAGGCTTCGCAAGAGGTGCTGCAGCCATTACAGACGTACCGGTCACACCGTGAGCAGCCGACGGAGCAGTCGCTGCAGAGGGGATCCTCGCACCGGTCACAGATGCCGTAGCCGTCGCCGGGCATGACGTAACCGCAGTCCTTGCAGGCCACCCCATTCCAGCGGCTCAGCTCGACGTAGGCGCTGCCGGGGTTATAGCTCGCCAGGACCTGGCGAACGAGCGTAAAGAAATCGAGCAGCCGTCCCTCGGCCAGGGCGTGGCGAATGGGAGCCTTGCCCTCACCCTCGCAAAGTAACCGGTCTCTAACGTGCGGGTGAGTCACTTCCTCATCGTTCTCGGGCGTATTGGGCGTCTCAGCGATCACCTCATAGGCCCGCTCGCGGCCGATCAGTTGCCAGCGGAGCTCAATCCGAAATCTGCCAAGCGCCGTGTCATCCAGGACGATCGGGTACGTCTGGACCTGCAGAAGGTTCTCCTCCAGCTTGATCGCCAAGCCGTCGAAGTCGGTGTCTAGCGCCAGGATGTCGGCTACGATCTCTCCGGGCGGCGCGAGGCGATTGGCCGCCACCGAGCGTGGCAGGTTGGCAAGGCATGTGTCGCACTCTGAGCGCAGTCGCCGCAGGGAGTATTCCAGGTCCGCGAGCAGACTGTCGCTCGCCGCCCGCCAGCCGCGGCGCAGTGCCAATTCCAGGCGCTGCAGCAGCTTGGCTGAGTGATCCCACTCGTGCGTGGGCAATTGGATCAGCCCGCTCAGGCAATTCGTGCCGGCTAGATGTTCATGGATGCGGAGCGCGGCCCGGATGGCGTGATGTTTCAAAGGGTCAATGGTTCGCATCGGTAACTCCTCCCGCCGGGAGCGGCGTCAAAGGCCGCTCCCGGCTTGCGTTAGGACCAGAGGGTTTACCGAGCGCCTTCGACTTTGATCGGCGTGAAGCTGATCCGATCGTTCGCGCTGAGGACTTGGTCGCTGGGGACCGGCTGCCGGTTGACCCGGATCAAGTACGAGTCCGGCTTGCCCGAGCGCACCTCACGTTGAAACATGTCGCGCACGGTGGTGCCTTCGGGTACGTCGACGTAGTCGGCGAAGCCGCCGCCGTCGTTGTTAATCACAAGAACTTTCATACAAACTCCTTAAAAGTAGTGGAAGTGTGCAATGGGTTGGCCGGGTGGAGGCTGCTACGGCGGCGCGCGTGCGAATCGCAGCCTTCGGCGGCCGCGGATTTGACCGCCCTGGTACCGCCGACGTAGTCGCCAGTCAGGCTGGAAGGACTTGGCTCGATAACGCTGCAGGCGGCCTAGGTTGCCTCGCCGGCCAATGGGAACAGGAAAGGCGCCGCTCATGGCTACGCCTGAATCGCCAGGAAAATACGGTCAAGCTCTAACTGGTCCCAGTCGACCACCTGGGGCGGCAGGTCGATCGTGTCGGACTCGGTGTTGTTCGCACCTGGGTCGAAAAGTGAGAAGCCCAGCCGCTTGATAGTGCGGACAGACTCTCCAGTAGCGCGGGACAGACTGCGATTGAGATCGTTCTGGTTCATGTGGACTCCAGTGAAGGCAAGAAATGAAAAAACGGTCGTGACTTGCCTCGGGCGAGGAAGTCGCGGCCGTCGTGGGGTTGGTGGCAGTTTTGCTGCGCTGACGTCTGACTGATTCAACCTTGGCCCGGAGGGAGCCTCGGCAGGTTCGTGTCAGTGAGCCTTGGCTCTAGTGGAGGTGCTGCAGACGAAGCGCCAGGCAGCGCAGCGAGATCTTCTAGCAAAGCATCCGTCAGTAACTCCTCGGCCGCGCCCGTTTCAGGAAGCCGGCGAAGCGCGTAGGCCGTGATGATCAACGGCAGCAAGGCCGCCAGGATCAAGGCCGCTGCGATGACTGCCTGGGCGATCACTGGGTCTCGCACCGCGGCCTGGGCTGAATCCTGTCGTTCGGCGTGCAATTGCGCACGCTGCTGGTCAATGACTGCTTGCTGCTCGCGGAACTGCTCCTGATGCCGGGCCTGCGCCTCAAGCAGCTCGCGCCGCGCGGCCGCGTCCTGCTCCACCAAGTCGTGCGCGGCCGAGGCAATCTCCCTGCTTTGCCGAGCAACCTGCTCGGATTGCCGCGCCTGCTGCTGGTTGGCCTCCTTCGCGAAATCCGCCAGCCTTTGATCGGGAGGGTCACAGCCGGCCAGGGTGATCAGGATCGTCAGCGCCGCGAGGCGGCGTTTGGGAATCATGTTGCGAACGAAACCTCCTCCAAGTGGTGAGAAGCCGGCGCAGGACCGCTTCGAGAGCCCGCCGTAGGCGAACCTCGCGCAGCAGGGCCAGTGCCAAGACCGCCGAAAGCAACGCGCCGGCGGCTAGCGCGACAAGTAACATCACGTGGGAACTACTCCTTGTTGATTCAGTGGGGGAATCGGTGTGGTATGCCGGCTATTTGGGCACCTTTCACGGCGGGTGATTCGCGCTTTCGCCAGGCATGGGGCTGACGAGCACGCGATCAATCCAATGACGTGCCAGCAACCGAGCGATGAGTTCGGCCAATTGGCGGCGCCGATCATCGCGAGAACCGGCCATGTCGTCAGCATTCGGTTTGCCGATGTCGCTCAACGTTGTTTTGGGTGCCGCAGGGGATACTGGGAGCACGGTGCCTCCGTTTAGGTGTCAAGAAAACAAGAAGGCCGACATTGCGTCGGCCTTCAGTCGTCAGGAATTGTGATCGGGACTATGGATTGATTGGATCATCGTCCGACCGAGTGCGCTTCTTGCCTTGCCGCTTGAGACTCTTGCGGCGTGTCCGACCATCGGGCACAGGTAGTCCTCTCGACGTGTGCCAGAATCGGACCGCTTGGGTCACTGTGTTCCGATCGCACTGCAGCTTTGCCGCGATGTCTTGCAGGGGCAGGCCCTCCGCAGCAAGTTCCATAACTCGTCCTGCCAACCGCTGATACAGCGGCTGCTCGGAATGTTTGACCACCAGTTGCGATCGGCGCTTCCGGCCATCGGGCTTCACCTCACCTCGTGTCTCGAACGAGTGCTTGAGTAGCCGCGTGACGCGGCTCTTCGAGCACTTAAGCCGGCGGGCGATTTCGACATTGAGCACCCCCTGGTCAAACAATTCCCTTGCCTGGCGGGCCTGTTCATCGAGAACGGAGGGCTCCTGATATTCAATGACCGTCATCGTGGGATCCGGCGACTCGATGGGCCTGCCAGCCAGCTGCGTCGCGAGGAACGCGACTAAGTCGCACTGGAAACTGCCCTCCAGCCAACCCTGATGCTGAACGCGCTGGCCGCACTGCTTCAGCTCGATGCGGCCGCCGGTCACGAGCTCGATCATGCCTCGGGCCAGACCATGTTGCTCCGCGTCACAACCGCTGGACACTGCTGTCAGGATCCGGTCAATGCGGTCCAACTCGAACAAGACCTCTTCGCGTGTTGGAATTCTCACGGGCCGGTCGCGGGCGGCTTCCAGCAAGCCGATTTCCGCAACGGCTTGCGACCGCTCCTGACGGAGCTGCCGCACCAACTGGCGGGTCTCCTCTTGATCTTCGGGACTCTCTCCCGGATCCCGCAGAGCCGCCTCGATCGACCTTGTCAGCTGCTGGTAGAGGGAGCGAAGGTGACCAAGCCGCCCCAGATCTGGCTGCTGCATTTCAGCGGCAGCCCTCTGGCAGGCGTCGATGACCATCTCCACCAGCCCTGCATCTCCAACGAGCAAGTCGCGGATCGCACGTACTGTGCAACGCTCTGCAAGCTGCTGGTTGAGCAGTGTAAAGAGTGGCCGTCGAGATGCCTCCGTTTCCCGGCAGAACTTGCAATAGAAGACACTCGCGTTGGCGCCGCCAATTCGCAGCGCACAATCGTGGTCGGGACAATGGAGCAGCCCGTTGAGCAACCTTAAGGGTGACTTCCGCTTGCCGCTGCCCGCCTTGCGGCCGCGCCGCTGAACGAAGACGGCAAGGCGAGCTTGGGCCTTAAACCAGAGATCGTCGTCGATGATCCGCAGGTCCTCATGGACGAACGTGCCGAGCGGTTTCTCTCGCGGAAACTGCCGGGAGTAGTCGGCGCTGGAGATCCAGCGTGATTCCGTCTTGCCACACTTCCAGATGCCGATATACCGTTCGTTGGCTAAGAGGCGAACCACCGCCTGATGACTCCAGCGGCCTTCCTCGGACTTGGGCGGTTTCGGCGCCTGGGAGTCGTCGTTGAGACGGCGAACGATTTCGTCGACGGTGAGCCGATCGCTAACGAACCACTCGAAGATCTTTCGCACGTACTTGGCCGCTGCTTCATCAATGGCCACCATACAGCGCGGGCGGCGCCGCTTTGTGAATTGCCCCGGCACCGGCTCGCCTCGGTAGCCAACGGCCAGCGTGCTGTGGACGTACTTCTGGCTGGCCAGTCCCAGATGGGCGGCACGGATGTTCTCGGCAAAGCCCGAGCTGTAGGCCTCGTCCAGGGCCGCCAGCATCTGCAGGTGCAGCCGCCAGCGATCCTTCTCGGCGGTGTCGATGCCAGATTTGACGAAAATGCATCTTAGTCCAAGCTCGACGATTTCCTCCTCGACGAGCTTGAGGGACTTGTACGCCTTGCGGAAGAACCGGTTCGTCGAGAAGACCAGCAGAACCTTGAACATCCGCTCCTTGAGCGCCTTACGGAGCAGTGTCAAGCCAGGCCGGCGCTCCTTGCCCCCCTTCTCAGCCAAGTCAATGAAGATAAACTCCCGCGGCACGAAGATCTGGTTGCGGACGGCGAACTCCAGCAGTGACCGAACCTGATCAACGATACTGTCCTGGAACTGGGTTGAGTAACGCGCATAGATGCCGCCGGTCTGGCTGGCCTCACTCCGCGGGAGCAGGGCATGGTAATCGGCCACCAGCCGGTCGAGATCTGCGTTGACTTCGGCCAGCTGCTGCTGGCGTCGCTGCTTGGCAGCTGAGGGCTTTTTGCCGTCCTTTCGTTTTGCAGCCCATTCCCGCCGCCGAGAATGGGCAATTGGAAGAGCCCAAAGTTGGGCGAACGGCCCTGAGTGATCAGGCCATTTGCCACAATCGCCGCGCCAGAATTTGTCCCGGATTTGTCCAGGGCGACCACCTTCCCAACGGGTAACAACCGGGAGAGTCGAGTTTCGACTAGACTGAGCTAAGTCGTTGACTCGCAAGAGCTTCGCCTGCAAACTGAACGGCGCCAAAGAGTTGCGAAAAGCGGCCCCCTCGAATCCCGTGCCCTCCGCTTCTCAAAACTGCCTTGCTCTAAGAGGTTTTACGTCAACCGCTTACGGCGAGGCTTTTGATTGACACAGCGAACTGTGTCAATCACTGTGTCAATCAGGTCGTCACAAGCGATTTCTCGTCGGTTCTCTCCGGGCTTGGCGGCGCCTCCTGGATCTTGTTCGCAGCTCCATTGCCGTTGCCGGGGAGCTGTTTACCGGCACTGCCGAGCGGGTCCAGACGGGCCATCTGGCGGCGAGCTTCCTCGTCGTGCAGATGGTAATAGTGCCGGACCATCTCGCTGTCTTGGTGTCCGAGCCATTCCATGGTCACGCGCTCGGGAATGTTATTGTTCGCGCACATCGATACGAAGTAGTGCCGGAAGCTATGCAGCCGCCCGTCCTTGAAGCCCTGCTCATCCTCGGGCGAGGAGAACTTTGGCTCCAACGGCTTGATGACTTCCCGAATGAGCACGTTCCTCACCGTGTCTGGCTTCAGCCGCCCGCCCCGCGGGCCATGGAACAGGAACTGGTCTTGTTTCGCGAGCGAACGGAGAACGGCGCCCAAATCTGGGTGAATGGGGAGCATGCGACTTCGGCCGCTTTTGAGCTCGCGGTTGGCACGGCTCGACTTCTTGGGCTGGCCGCCTTCATCGACCAGCTTGATGAAATTCGACGTCAAGTCGACGTCGCTCCACCGCAGCGAAGCCAGCTCGCTGATCCTTAACCCCGTGCATGCAAGGCCGACGATGACGCCCACCAGCCAGGCTAGGTCCGCGTGCTTGCGGCAGAACGCGACCATGGCCTGGACCTCTTCGATCCGGTAGCAATACCGTCGCTCGCTCTCCTGTTTGCGGATCGTCAACTTGAGCGGCTCGACATCCTGGAGGTGCTTTTCCTCACGTAGCCACTTGTGGGCCTGGACGATCGTTGTGAGCTCGATTCGTATCGTTTTGGGAGCGTAGCCCTGGTCGTCGAGGTGTGTGGCGTAAGCCGTAAGTGTGCTTCCAGTAACGTCGTTCCAGGCCCGGAGCCTCCGGTCCTTCGCCCAATCAAGGAACTTATTGAAGACGGCCCGGTTGCGTTTCTGGGTTGACTTCTTGACGCCACCGATGGCTCGAGGTCGCCGGGAATGCTCCTCATACAGCTTGCGGCCTACTTCGAGCAGGACGAGCTCTGCTTTGAAGGTCGGCATTGCCGAGGGCGGCGCCAGCTTGAATTCGACCGCCATGTTGGCATCGAGCTCCTGCAGTTTTTGGAGCGCCTCGGCGCGATCGTGCGTGCCGAGCGAGTGGCGGCCAGCGTCTAGTTCGTTGGAGCGGCCGTCGGCCTGGTACATTTTGCCGCGCTGTTGGAGCAGCCAGCGGAAGTACCGGCACTGAATGAGTTCGTTGGTGCGTTTGCGGGGCATTGATGAATCACTGTTTTTGATTGTGGAGGGTTTGCCAGCGCGGGCGAGGACCATAGCGGCGAGGAGGTGCTTTAGCGGCGTCCTCAGCCTTCGCCTCAGGCGGCTGGTTGTTCGCGCCGCCGTCATCGGCCGGCTTGCTGGAATGCAGTTTCAGCGCACTTCGCGGAATCCCGATGCGACTGCGCGGGCCGCCCGGCTGGTGCTTGGGGAGCTTGCCGGCTTCGAGGTATCGCCGAACTGTGGCGATGGAAAATCCAGTCAGCTCAGCGTATTCAAGTGGCGAAAGACAAGACTCGTCTGAGTCTGGAGCCGAGGGTTGGTCGGGCACTTCACAGCCGGGGCGCGAGGGAGGCCGATTCCGACCCCGGCCGGAGGTAGAGAGGCGGTCGCCCCTTCACTCTCTTCCTGTTACGAAATAGCGCCGGCGATAAAATCCAGGGCTATTCCGTCTCAAAGAACAGTCCTTCCCGATTCCGGATCGCAGCAATTGCAAGAAGGCAGGAATCATCCAGTCCAAGATCGTCGGCGATTTGCCGATCGGTCATGCCCTGCTCAACAAGGGCTCGGATTTGGTGGATTAGCCTGTCAGTTTCACCATCCGGAGCTGCTGCGAGCCCGCCGGTCAACAGACTCGGGGCGCCTTTGTCACTGGATGACGCGACAATTCCAGACTCCGGAATGGGACGTCGCGACGGGTCGAGGAGCGGATGCCTGACTTGCGGCGCTTTCGGAGCTAGGCCGAACAGGGCGTGGTACTTGAGCGGCCCGAAGAGCTTGAACCAGAGAGAGCGAGAAAAGGAGTGGCCAGTGACTAACTCAAATGCCTTCAAATAATGGCTCTCTACCGTGGAGATAGGATGGCCAAGTTCCTGGGCAATTGCGGCGAACGGTTTCTCTTGCAAACTGTCATATTCCGCCCCCGTCCAGCCTTCTCGGCGATCCCAGACACTGAGGTACTCGGGGTACTTGTCGGAACGATCACGTTGCTCTCGGAGTTCGCGCTCGGCCTTCCATTTTGGCAGCAGCTCATTGATGGCCTCGGCAATCTTCCGACCAGACGCTGCTGGATTGATCGACACAAACGGCTCGTCGACATAGCAATCCAGCTCGGCTACTTGCATCCTTGCGAGTTCGTCCAGCGCCGCATGCTTGGGAGGCGCCTCATTCGCCTCATTCGGCTTTTGCTCACTCGATGCCAGGAGAAACAGATCGGACAATTCCCCAAGCACATCCTGCGGCAGCGCCGCGATTAACAGTGCCGCCAAGCCGCGCATTGTAATTGGATGCACGGCACCGGATAGCCACGCCGGCTGGAGTTCATTCGATTCAATCGCAGAATACGAGCTTGCCGGATCGGGTGGCTCGCCAGAGACGCCAATGGCGGCGAGGTGGGCTAGGGCCAATTGCCGCAGGCGCAAGTCGAACTCATCCGCACACGCGACGCGACGATGGTGATCCCTCGCACGCTCCCACGCTAACAAGTAGTAGGGATGTCGGCGGCTGACCTCCCAGCGCATCGGGATGGGCAGCGACCGCAATTGGAATAACGGCCGATGCACAAATAAGTCATTGGCAGCGTCGGAGTTTGCGGGCATTCCGTGGTAAATCCAGCGACTCGCGATCGTGATCAGGTCTCGACGATTCGAGACTGTGATTTCAGTTCTATGCCGGCGCGAGGCATTGGCCAACCGCAGTTCGAACAGTCCGGCGTGATACAGCTCCGGGACGCGAGAGCCGGGTGCTAACTCGCCGTCATGTATTGTGACGCGAAAACCCTTCGGATTTAGCCCGTCTCTCGCCAATTCGAGTCCGCGATTAGCCAAAACGGCCTCGCCTCCCTCTCCGAATCCGTACGGCTCCGAGGAACGGACCGGAATTTGGCATGCTGTGATCGACAAGGAACACAAAAGTGCGGCAGCCGGGGTACTGCGCAGGGCCGGCGCACTTATTTTGGCG
>JAKEHX010000658.1 GCA_022614795.1 Planctomycetaceae bacterium
CGCAAACCCTTGGTCGGCGAGAAGCTCAGCTCGGCCAGCTCCGGAATCTTCTTGACATCGACGACCAGGTCCGCGTCGCGCAGTCCCTCGCGGAGCTGCACGATGATGTCAGTCCCGCCGGCGAGAATGCGGGCCTTCCCATTAGCGCCCGCCAGAAGGCGGCTCGCCTCGGCCAGCGTGGAAGGGGCGGCGTAAGAAAAATCTCTCACGAAGAACTCCGGGTCTACTAAGTCCAACGTCCCAAGTCCAAGGTCGAGTCATTCTAACGAATTGAGCACGACTTTGGACATTGGACATTGGACTTTGGACCGCGCCTGTCACCGCTCACCGAATGCAAACACTCGCTGCGGGTCGGGCCGCTCGCTGCCAGGGTTCAGCTCGCGATGCAGAAGGCTCGGCTGAATGTCGCGGTTGTGCTGGTATTTGTCGCTGTGATACTCGGTGATCGCCCCGACGATCTGGTGATAAAAGATCTGGCAGATCGGCACGTTAGGATAAATCCGGATCGGCTGAACGGCGAACATTTCGAGCGTCCAATAGCCGCAAAAGCCCACGTCGCCAAAGCCGGCAGTGACGTGGACGAATAGCCCCAGCCGGCCGATCGACGAGCGGCCCTCGATCATCGGGACGAAATTGTGAGTCTCGGTCCGTTCGGCCGTGCGGCCCAGGTAGAGTTGGTTCGGTGTGAGCACCAGCCCCTGCGGCGGAATCTTCAGCCGCTGCGTCCGATTCGGCTCGGCCATGTCGAGCACAACCTCCTCATAGGTCAGCAGCTCGTCGTGCAGCGTGAGGTTGTAGCTGTTGGGATTGAGCCGCGACTCGTCGAACGGTTCGATGACGATGTTCGAGCCGAGGTTTTTTAGAATCTCATCGCCGGAGAGGATCATGCGTCACCCTTCCCTAGTTCAGGTTCAAAGTTCAAGGTTCAAAGTGGGGAATGCCGCTTGGCAACTTGGAACCTTGAACTTACGAATTCACGCCGATTTTCGGGCAAATCTCCTTGAGGACGCACTGCTCGCACAGCGGCTTGCGGGCTTTGCACACGCGGCGGCCGTGCCAGATCAGGCGGTGCGAAAAATCGATCCACTCCTCCTCTGGAAGCACGCCGATCAGGTCGCGCTCGATCTTGACCGCGTCTTCCTGGCGGGTCAGTCCAAGCCGCTGCGAAAGTCGCGTGACATGGGTATCGACCACGACGCCGCTGGCGATGCGAAAGGCGGTGCCGAGCACGACATTGGCGGTCTTTCGCCCCACGCCAGGAAGATTAACCAGCGCGTCCAATTCAGCGGGCACCTGGCCGTTGTGCTCTTCGACCAGCTTCACGCAGCACTCATGGATGTTTTTCGCCTTGTTGCGGAAGAACCCGGTGCTTTGGATCAGTTTCTCCAGCTGAGCAATCGGAATGGCGGCCAGGGCGGCCGGCGATTTGTATTTCTTGAACAGCTCGCCCGTGACGATGTTGACCCGCTCGTCCGTGCACTGGGCCGAGAGAATGGTCGCGATGAGCAGCTGAAACGGCGTGTCGTGCACCAAGGCGCACTCGGCAGCCGGGTATTCGCGCTTGAGCAACGCCACGATCCGCGCGGCATGTTCCCGTTTTTTGGACTTGGCAGAGGGGCGTTTTTTCGCGGCTGGCGCGGTGGGCATCGAGCTTGCGTCCGTGAAGGCTCGGCGTGAAACGGTCATGCGAGCGACTTAACCGTGCGAATTGTTGCCGCCCCGAAGTGCGATTGCAAGTAGCGGCAGAGGAGGCGGCGCAAGTGGTTTGCTGATCGGCACTTAGGAGCCGGTGCCAAAATCGCGGAATCGCTTGACGCCCCAAGCCGGGGGGCATAGAGTTCCCTTGCGTCCATGTCGTGCACTGGCCAGCTCCTGCCCGAATTTTCGAGGATTTCACGATGAGTTACGACTCGCAAAATCCCTACCAGGTTTCCTACAGCGGTTTCGCGGGCCCCGCGATCCTGGCTGAGGAGGATGCCCGAGCGGCGTTCATTCGCCGCACCTACCTGCACCTGGCAGGAGCGATCGCCGCATTCGTCGCGATCGAAGCGGCGATCTTCACGCTGGTCCCCATGGCGGCCCTCGACAGCATGATGCAAACGCTGTTTGCTGCCCGGTGGGGCTGGCTCGTGGTCCTGGCGGGGTTCATTGGCGTCAGCTGGCTCGCCCAGACCTGGGCCAGCTCGGAGACATCGCAGTCCGTGCAGTATCTCGGGTTGTCGCTGTACGTCGTCGCCGAGTCAATCATCTTTGTGCCGCTGCTTTACATTGCCAGCGCCTTCGCTCCAGGGGCGATTCCGGCGGCGGGCATCTTGACGCTGGTCATGTTCGGCGGCCTCACGGCTCTAGTATTCATCACCAGGTCGGATCTGACTTCGTGGGGCAAGTATTTGTGGTGCGCGGGTTTCGCGGCGCTGGGTGTTGTGATTGCCAGCGTGATCTTTGGCTTCGACTTGGGCGTCTGGTTTTCCGGCGTGATGATCGCCCTGGCCTCGGCCTACATCCTGTACGACACGTCGAATGTCCTGCACCGCTATCGCACCGAGCAATATGTCGCCGCCGCGCTGGCCCTCTTCGCCTCCGTGGCGCTCTTGTTCTGGTATATCCTCCGGCTGATGATGGAACTGAACCGGCGGTAGATCACCGTCGTCTGTAGGGACCGCCCTCCGTGGCGGTCCGCGACGCGCGGATCGGCGTCGGTTGGCAAACCCGGAACGCCACAGAGGGCGTTCCCTACAGCGCATGCCCCAGCCCTACGATCCCCGTTACCTCGAAGGAATTGAGCACTTTAACAAGTGCGATTTCTACGAGGCCCACGAGGTGTGGGAGGATCTCTGGCAGGACTACTCCGGTCCGTCGCGGAAGTTCTATCAAGGGCTGATCCAGGTCGCCGTCTGCCTGCACCATTTCGGCAACGGCAACACCCGCGGGGCCATCAAGCTCTACCACGGCTCACGCGGCTATCTGGAACCGTATCGTCCGAGTCACGAGGGGATCGACGTCGAAAAGCTCCTGTCGCAGCTTGAAACCTGCTGCCGCGAAATTGTGGACAGCAAGGAGCAGTTCCCCAAGGCGGAGATTGTGCCGGACCTGATTCCAGAAATTCACTTAGAAGAGTAATCGCTCGCGCGGGTCACGTCGTAGTGTCGAATCGGACGCGCCTTGCCAACTCCACCAACTCCGCCAGGATGAGGCTCGTTGCGCCCCAGATTTGGTGCCCCGCGACCAGGAAGTGCGGAGCGCGCGTGGCAAATTCGCCTCGGCGAACAACATGGCTGCCGCGGCACGCTGGGTTGAGGATGTCGTCCACGCCGATGTGAACGACCTCGGCGACTTCCGTGGGATTGGGACGAAACACAAGCGGCTGATGGCTGATGGCCAAAAGCGGCGTTACTTCGAAGTTGCTGATGAAGACAAATACCGGCGACAGTAGGCCGAGGATTTCGATATCGGTCGAGCTGGGGCCTAATTCTTCGATGAATTCGCGCAGCGCGCTTTCTTGCGGCGTTTCCTCCGCTTCGATCAGGCCGCCGGGCAGAGCGACCTGGCCGGCGTGGTCCTTCATCGTTGCCGGCCGCAGCGTCGCCGGGATCGACCAGCCGGCGCTGGCCGGCTGGAGCACGACGAGCACCGCCGCTCGGCGGACGCTGGCAGGCAGCGGGCCATGATGCCGGCCATAAGCCATCTCGGGCGCCATCGTGCGATGCGCATGGCGACCGGGCAGACCACCGCGCAGCCCGCCGCCAACAACACTGCGTAACTCGCGGCCGAGTATAGCGGCGAGCGTATGGGAATCGACGTCACTCCAATCGCTCACGGGGCGGCTTTCTCGGTGGGAACGCGGAAGACTTCGAATGCCGGGTTCTCTTCGCGATAGAGCGGATAGACGCTGGGCAGCTCGATCCGCCGCGATGAACGGGTGCGGTCGATGACGATGTATTGACATTCGTACCGGCGGGCCAGCACGACCAGCTCGCCGTCGGAAAACGCAGCGAGGTCTTCGCGCCAGTGGCTATCCACGTTCGGATACAGGTCGTCAAGTGCGCGCTTCCAGGCGATGATGCTACGGGCATCTTGCGGGATGTCTTTCCAAGAGGCTACCTGGGCCCGGCCCGCATACCAGGTGAAGGTCTGCTGGCGGCGCGGCGTCATGAAGCGGGCCTCGGCGGGTGTTTGCTCGTTGATCCACCGGCAAACATCCTGCCAGTGAGCTAGCCACTCCTCGGCCGTCAGCAGCCGGTCGCTTCCCGGCAGGGGTCGGAACATGCGGCTGATGGGGCGCGGTTCGTCGAGCCACCAGCGGGGACGCGAGTCGAACGTCGGTCGCTGCTGGATGACGGAATCGGGAACCCGGACCTGCGACCGCCAGTAGCACAGATCGGCGATGTTCAGCCCGGCTGTGACCATCGCGGCGATGAGCAGCCAGTTGGCCCGCAGAGGCCGCGACATTTGCAAACGGCTGAGCCAGGCGACGAAGACAAGTGCCGTTGCCGCGGGCAGGAGTGCGTCTTCCAGGCGGAACCAATAAAGCCGCAATCGCGGGGCAACGCGCAGTTGATACTCAAGCAGGCTGCGGCCTTCAATCTGCATGTTCATGAGTCCAGCCAGATCGATGAGGATACCAAACACGGCAATCGTCGCCGCTCCGACGATCACGAGCGAAAGTCGGCGGGCTTGGTCATGCGTCCACAGCCGCCATGCGATAACGAGCGACGCGAGGAAGAGCAATCCGTGCCGGAGGTAATACCACGTTCCAAACGTGTGAAACACGAGGTGGTGCGGCAAGCGGTCGAAGACATAAATCCGCGCGGCCTCGCCAGCCACATCGGGCCCAGCGCCGCGCATCAGGTTGAGCGTGGGAACGATGCCCGGCAACGCAAGCACCAGGCCTCCAATCAGGGCAGGCATCAGGCTCCATACCGACGGGCGGCTGCTGCCCGACAGGGCCCAGGCCAGCACCAGAGCGACGACGGTCCACCCGCCGACTAGCACGTGAAAGGCGCCAGCCGCTCCCGCCCAGAGAAACGCACTCGGCCAGCGCTGCCGGACAACCGACTCCAGTGCCAAAAACACGAGGCCATAGGCAATCGTCTTGGCTTCGAAGCCGCCAATCGCTTGCTCGCGAGCCCAGTTGAAATTGCGGGCCAAAAGCAGCAACAGCGCCGCCGACAGGATCGACCAGAGCGGCCGCGACAGGATGGCGAAGCTCAGCCGCCGCCACGAGCAGGCAAGCAAAAGCCACGTGAGCACGCGTCCAATCCAGGCACAGGCTTCCAGGGAAAACTGCTGCGTCAACCAGCCGAAGGTCCAGTAGTAAGTGAAATGCGCGTCCTGCGATTCGAGAAACAGATCGCCCGCACACCAGGCGGGGTTCCAATAATGTTTGGCCTTAACGAGGTAGTGCGATTCGCCGGCATCAGGCGGCGGCGAACCGGCATACAGATAGAAGAGGAGAAATAACCACAGCACTTCAAACACCGCCCAGCGCAGAGAAGCTCGCTCCAGAGCGGGAGGCTCGATCGGCTGCGGCGCGGTGGAAACGGCAGAAGTCACGGCAGGAGCTAGCAGGGAGATTCGGTCAGACTAATCCGGAGGGGAACGAGCGCATAGGCGTCGGATTGCGGCATGTGGTGCGCGCCCCTATCATTCGGCCGTGGTAATAAGCGGCTCCATTTCCGCAGGGCGCCCATCATCAATGTCCCCAGGTCAACAACTTCGCGAGCTGGTGGAGGAGGGCACCATCCAGGTCCCGGGGGCTCCAAATGCACTCGCAGCCAGGCTCATCGAACGGGCCGGCTACGACGCGATGTATCTCTCGGGTGCGGCATTGTCGGCGGGTGTGCTGGCCCTGCCGGATGTCGGGCTATTCACGTTGACGGAATTGGCCCAGCAAACGACCTGGCTTACGCGGAGCTGCGGGCTGCCGCTAATTGTCGATGCCGATACGGGCTTTGGCGAAGCGCTGAACGTCGAGCGGACCGTGATCGAGCTGGAAGCGGCAGGCGCCGCGGCGATTCAGCTCGAAGACCAGCAATTCCCCAAGCGGTGCGGGCACTTGTCGGGTAAATCGCTCATCGAGCCGGAGGCAATGTGCGCGAAGCTTCGAGCCGCGACGGGCGCCAGGAACGATCCGAGCCTCGTGATTATCGCCCGCACCGACGCCCGCGGCGTATCGAACCTGGCCGACGCGATCGAGCGGGCCAAGCGATATCTCGACGCCGGAGCCGATTGGATTTTTCCGGAGGCGCTCGAGTCGAAGGACGAATTTGCAGAGTTTGCACGGGCTGTCGAAGCGCCGCTGGTCGCGAACATGACGGAGTTCGGCAAGAGCCCGCTCCTGACGCTCGAGGAGCTGGCCGAACTTGGCTATGCGGTGGTGCTCTATCCGGTGACGCTCTTGCGGGTGGCAATGAAGGCGATGGAATCGGTCCTCAACGTGATGGCGGTCGATGGCACGCAGGCCGACCTCTTGGACCTGCTGCAAACGCGCGACGAGCTGTACGATCTATTGGATTACAAGTTGTTCGAAGAGCGGGACCGGGCACACTTCGGACTGGGTAAACGCGGACAAGGCAACCAATGACCGAATCCTATTCTCCGGGCCTGGAAGGCATTGTCGCCGGCGAGACCGCGATCAGCACCGTCGAAACCGGGCTGACCTACCGCGGCTACGCGATCGAGGAACTGGCCGAGCATTCCACCTACGAAGAAGTCGCGTACCTGGTGCTCTATGGCGAGCTGCCTAAAGCCGGTGAGTTGGCTGGCTTTCGTCAGCGGCTTGGTGCGGCGGCGGTCGTGCCGCCGGAGCTGATCGAGACGCTGCGGCGGATTCCAGCGGCCGCGCCGACGATGGATGTGCTCCGGACGGCGACGAGCATGCTGGCTCATTTCGAGCCCGAAGCGGCTGACAGCTCGCACGCGGCGAACGTTCGCAAGACGGAGCGGCTGCTGGCGAAGCTGCCGGTTGTGGTCGCGGCCCGCCAGCGGCTCAAAAGCGGACAGGAGCTGGTGATCGCCGATACTTCGCTCGCGCTGCCAGCCAACTTCCTGTGGATGCTGCGCGGCCAGAAGCCGAGCGAGAAGCAAGTCAAGGCGATGGATGCGTCGTTCATTCTGTATGCGGAGCACGAGTTCAACGCCAGCACGTTCACAGCCCGCTGCACGGTCTCAACGCTGTCGGACCTGCATTCGGGAATCACCGCCGCGATCGGGGCGCTCAAGGGGCCGCTGCACGGTGGGGCGAACGAGGCGGCGCTGGGCGTGCTCGAGGAAGTTGGCTCGGTCGAGCGGGCGGAGGCCTGGGTGCGAAATGTACTGGCCAAGAAGCAAAAAATCATGGGTTTCGGCCACCGCGTTTATAAGGACGGCGATCCGCGGGCCGTCTATTTGAAGCGCCTGACCGCTGCCGTCGCCGCGGAAACGGGCCATCAAGACTTCGAGACGATGGCCGAGATCATCGAAACGATTGTCTGGACCCAGAAGCGCATCCCGCCCAACGTCGATTGGCCCTGCGCCCGGTTGTATCACTACTTCGGCCTGCCCAAGGACCTTTATACGCCGCTATTTGTGGTCGCCCGCGTGGTCGGCTGGTCGGCGCATATCATCGAGCAGCTCGATAACAACCGGATCATGCGGCCGAGGTCGATTTATACGGGGCCGGCGGTAAGGAAGTGGAAGCCGGTGGGGAATCGGTGAGTTGCGGAGTGCAGAGTGAGTGGTGGGGCATCAGGCTGATCGTCAATTGACTTTGACACACGGCGGCCGGGTAGAGCACAATGCGCTTCACTGAGGAGTCCTGCGGTTCAGGGAGGACCGGACATGGCCAGCGTTACCATTGGTCATGATGTTGCTGTTGAGCGCCCTGTTGAGAGCTTACCCGCCTGGTGGCGGCGCGGGCATAGCTTCGCGTTCATGGCGGTCGCGGCCGCCGAGGTAGGGCTGACTTGGGGCGTCGCACGGCTGGCCGAGAGCAGTTACAACCTGGCGCCGGGATTTGAGAATGTAGCCACGGCCGGGATTTTCGGGTTTCTCTTTGCACAGTGCTTCCTGCTGGGGCTGTGGGCGGCACTCGGCGGACTGGCCACGGTGCCGCGGTGGCTCGCCGTCGGTGCCGTATCAACCATCGGCGCGCTGGCAGTCACGTGTGAGTTGATCGCGCCGCACTGGCAGGAGTTTCTCAACCAAGGTCCCATCATGGCCGTGCTCGCCGGCCTGACGATGGCGGGCTTTGCCGTGGTCTTGTTGCCGCTGCGGCGATTGGCGGGCTGGCGCGTTGACTTTGACGCTGCGTATCATCCCAGCACGGGGCATCGCCGAGGCCAGTTGGGGCTGATGGACTTTGCGGCCATGTTCTGTGCCGTGGCGCTGCCGCTGACGCTGGGCCGCGCGATGATCGAGTTGATGGGCGAGGATGCCGCGGAGTTCGGCATCATGGTCCCGATCTTCGTGGCCCTTGTATTGGCGTCAGCGGGTCCCGCGGCTTATGCGGTTCTGGCGCGGCGCGGCGCGTGGATCACGCTGCCGCTATGTCTGATATGGCTACTTGCAGTTTGCCTGTTCCAGTCGATCCTGGCCGCCAGTTTTCCTGATCTGGACCTGTTCGACGGCCGGACGCGCGTGTGGGGAGTGAACTGGACCGTGTTTGCCTTCCACTTAGGCGTGGCGGCCACGGTAGCCCTGCCGCTGGGCGTGCTGCGCTGGTTTGGGCTCGAACTTATCGCCGTCAAGTGACGGAAAGGTTCTTGGACGCCCGACCCATCAAGGCTATCCTATTGCTTGAGCGCATGAGGATGGCGATCGCCGGATCGGTGCTCGTGCGCCTGACTGCCAAAGACGGCAGATGGAATGTGAACAATTGGTACAAGATTTGCACTGCCCGAATTGCCTGCGCGCTGACCTGCCAGCTGGGCAGTGATCGAAGTAAGTGCCCACTTAGATGATGCGCATAGCGCGCATACCCATGCGCTGATTGATTTGTCGCAACACCTTATGGTACAACGACTTAGGCTTGCGATGGCGCTGTGAAGAAAACGAAATTATGCGCGCGCATAA
>JAKEHX010000077.1 GCA_022614795.1 Planctomycetaceae bacterium
AAATCGGCGAGGGCGGCCTCGACGCCTTGGCGGACGCCGGCGATGCCCCCATCGACGCCGCTGCCATCAACGGTGGGCTGGCCGAAGAGGCTGAACTGGCTGAAGCCCGGATTGCTTTCGACGATCGCCGCGTCGTAGGACGTGCCGAAGAAGCGGCCGAGCGAGTTGGTGACGATCGAGCCTTCGCTGGTGCCGGCGATGATCTGGCCGTTCTGGATGCGGGCGGCCTGGCCGCCGCGGATGACTTTGCTGTTATTGAGGCAGATCGAGACGCATTCTTCCAGGGTCAGGTCCCAGAATTCACGGAACTCGGGATGGCTCAGGGTCAGCGGGTTGCCGGCGTGTTCGACTTCGGCCAGCACGTGCGCGTCCAGATCGGGCGTTTCGGTCTGCGTGGCCTTATCGAGGTAGTGCGACAGGTCGCCGTCTTCGTGCAGGTAGAAGGGCTGCGTCGGATGGCAGCCGGCAACCGCCAGCACCGTCAGCGCCAGCACAATTCGCCAGGAAGCGACGGGGCGTCTCATCGATTTCCCATCCTTGGGGTAGGGCTGGTGTGCAAAACACACTAGCCGTCGGTCAGGGCACATTCACAAGCTCTCACCGCAGGTGCTGGCAAGCGTAGCAGGCAGCGTGGCGGTGCATCGAACAGGTCAGGCCCCCCTGACCGGCTCCCGAGATGGGTGGTGCGCGAGTGCGCAGCCGCCCGGGCGCGGAATACGGTAGCCGTGTTATCGTCTGCCTAACCGGCAAACTTTGGTGAAATGTTTATTCCTGAAAGAATCGGGGTGCGTGCTAGCAGGGATCGCTTGAGGTTCCAAGTTCCAGGTTTCAAGTTTCAAGTTCAACGTTGGGAGAGCTAGCAAATCCTTGAACTTGAAACCTGAAACTTGGAACCTTGAAACCTGGAACTGCTAGAGATACATCCCCACATGCCCGCCCGATTTTTCGATCTCGGCCTGAAGCTTCTGCATCCGCTCCTTGGCTTTGGCCAGGTCGCCGGCTTCGATATAGCGATCGAATTCGACGCGGACGGCATGGGACACAGACGAGTGGAACCACTCGACGATCGGCGCGGTGAGCCAGTCGCATGTCTCGCGGACCAGCTCGACGGCCAGGTCGGTGCTTTGCGTCTTCAGATCGGACTGGTCGGTGATGACGGTTCCCTCGAAGCGGAACTCGATCATCCCGTCGTCTTCGCGGTTGGTCAGATGGAACTTGCACGCGGCATTGTGCAAGTAATAGGTATTGAACGAGCCGTGCTTTTCCAGAGCCGTTTTGATCCGCTCGCAGCGCTGGCGGAATTTCGGCGAGGCGTCGAGCGGAATGTCCATCCGCCCGACGGTCCGCAGTGGCAGGCAATCAAACGCAATTTCGACCCAGCGGCTCATGGGGGAATTGTAGCGAGGGCGTGCGGCCTGCGCAAACGGCGGGCGGCGGCGTGCATTGGACTTTAGACGACTGCAAGGAGCCGTGTGCCCGTAAGTACTTGTCGCCAAACAACTTGCATGTGTTCAGTGGGTGGATTCAGCGCTCCTCACGCAGCCGCGGGGAACAAAATGGGCCGCAGGTGCGAATGAATGTGGTGTAGCGCGAATATGCGGATCGTGCTGGGTTGACTGGTTTGGATCGTTCCGGCGCTGGCTAACACGGGCAGTTCGTTGACCCTGCGTTGGCGAACTAACTATACTGGGCAAGTGGAGTTTCGCGCTCGGATCGTGCGATCTGCCGGGTGAGAGTTGACGCAAGTCCCTACTAGACAAGCGAGTGTGGCGATGGTGGATCGTCTAAAGGTGGCCATTCGGTTAGCCTTGGCGGTGATGGGCATCGGTTTCACCGCCCAGGCGGCCCTGGCTCAAGCCGCGGCTCAGCCGGCTGCCGCGCCGCTAATCGAGTTTGCTCCGGGCGTGCTGACTACGATCGAGCCGGCTCCGCAGAACGAGGAGATGTTCAGCGGTCCGCGGCCGCTGGTCGAGGTGCCCATTGCCATCGAGGGGCTCGAATACGACCCCAAGCTGAATCCCAAGGCGGCGACCGTTTTCGAGCGGTCCAAGTCGATCACCTTGCGGCGGACCATTTGGAACCTCGAGCTGTCGTTCAAGCCGCTGCGGATGATCTATGTCGACATCCCGCAGCCTTCGGGCAAGATGCAGCGAAAGCTTGTCTGGTACATGGTCTACCGCGTGCGGAACATGGGCAATCACATCAAGCCCAAGCCGATCGTCGAGACGGTCGAGCGGACGTCCGCTTCCGAGCCGAATCTCGTGCACACGACGTATGAAGCCGAAAAGACGAACGAGGTAGAACTGTTCGGGCAACTGACGAGCAGCCTGCGGTTTTTCCCGCATTTCGTGCTGGCCTCGTCGGAATATGACAAGGAATATCTCGACCGCGTGATCCCCGCCGCCTTGGAGCCGATCCGCCAGCGCGAATTTCCAGGGCGCGAGGTCGATCTGAGAAACTCGCTGACGATCAGCGGCGTGGCCCTGCCGGTGAGCGACCCGGCCAGCAATGTCGATCACAGTGCGTGGGGCGTGGTCACCTGGGTCGATGTCGATCCGCGCATTGATTACTACAAGGTCTTTGTGCAGGGGCTGACCAACGCCTATCAGTTCGAGGACGGCGAATTTAAAAAGGGGGACGCCCCTGGCAGCGGACGCAAATTCACCAAGAAGACGCTCCAGCTCAACTTCTGGCGCCCCGGCGACACGGTCGATCCGCACGAAGAGGAAATCCGCTACGGCTGCCGGATCGATGCGGACCCGGCCGAACAACAGGCGATCTTTGCCGAGTACGGCGTCGATAAGCCCATTGATCATCTGTGGGTTTATCGCTAGGATTCGGGATTCGCAATTTGCTTAGTTGAGAATCTGTAGGGAACGCCCTCAGTGGCGTTCCGCGGGTCGCAAGATGATTCCAGCGGCCATTCGCGGAACGGCACAGCGCTACTGAAGGCCACATGGCCGTTCCCTACAGTTCGTCGGAGCGACAGATATGGCACATAAGAAAGGTCAAGGATCCACGCGCAACGGCCGCGACAGCAACGCCCAGCGGCGCGGCGTGAAGCGGTTTGCCGGCGAGGCGGTCACGGCCGGTTCGATCATTGTCCGCCAATGTGGCTCAAAGTTTCACGCCGGCGCTAATGTGGGAACGGGCAAGGACTGGACGCTGTTCGCCCTGGTCGATGGCGAGGTCCGCTTCGACCAGGAAGGCCGCCGCGTCAACGTCGATGTGACGCAGAATTAGGCTGGTGAGTAGTGAGTAGGTGAGTAGGTGAGTGGTCAATGGTGAGCGAGGTTGGCACCGGTCACCCACCTACTCACCACTCTCTTCACGATGGCCACTCGCATCGGCGTACAATGACTCCATGTTCGTCGATCGTGTGACCATCGAAGTGCAAGGGGGCAAGGGGGGCAGCGGCTGCGCGAGCTTCCGGCGCGAGAAGTACGTCCCCAAAGGGGGACCCGATGGCGGCGACGGCGGCAACGGCGGCAGCGTGGTGATCGTCGCCAAAAACGGCGTCAACAATCTGGCCGCGCTCGCCCACCACAAATTCTGGCGTGCGGAAAGCGGCAGCAACGGCAGCGGCAGCAACAAGCAGGGCGCTAGCGCCGAGGACTTGGTGATCGAGGTGCCGCCGGGGACGATCGTGGCCGACGCCCGTGCGGGCTTCGTCATGAAAGACCTGGCGCACGACGGCGACAGCGTGATCGCGGCCCGCGGCGGCGAAGGGGGCAAGGGCAACACCCATTTCAAGAGCGCCACCAACCGCGCCCCGCGCGAGGCGACGCCCGGCGGCGAGGGGGAGCGGCGCGAGCTGGCCCTCGAGCTGAAGGTGATCGCCGACGTCGGGCTCATCGGCAAGCCCAACGCCGGCAAGAGCACGCTGCTCTCGCGGCTGACGCGGGCCCGGCCGCAGATCGCCGATTATCCGTTCACGACCAAGCACCCGAACCTGGGAATCGTCACGGTCGATGCCGACCGGCAGTTCGTGCTGGCCGATATCCCGGGGCTGATCGAGGGGGCCCATGCCGGGGCCGGATTGGGGCACGAATTCCTGCGGCACATCGAGCGGGCCGGCATCCTGGTCCACCTGGTCGAGCCGTCGCCCGTCGATGGGAGCGATCCGCTGACGA
>JAKEHX010000659.1 GCA_022614795.1 Planctomycetaceae bacterium
GGGCGCGGCTGCGCCAGTGTCCCCCATTCTAGTCACTCCGGTACGGGGACGACACGCGCCAAGCTCACTTCGGCCACTTCCTCGCACTCGGGTGCATGTGCCATGGCCTCCCGATCCTCCCGCTCGAATCCGCCGTCCCGCCGCCGCTCGCGTCCAGCCGAGCTGGATCGCCGCCGCCAGGCGGCCCGGCGGTTTCGGCGGGCCATGTTCGAGGTCCTCGAGGACCGGCGGCGGCTCGACATCTTCCTTGACTGTCGGGTTTCGCCGGCCGCTGACGTTTCCTGTTTGTCCCCCAGAGGAAGCAGCTTTAGCCAGGTTGCCGTCGCCGGGGCGCCGACGAAGTGGGTCGGCGTGACGTGCCCCAAAAAAGCCTGCACCACGTGGTCGCACACGGGCTCATCACGCGGAGCATGACGGCTACGGAAAGGAGGCAGCCTTGGCGACCTGACCGCTCACCACTCACTATCAGAGGAACAAACCATGCCCGATCACTTTGATGAATTCTCTAAATCGCTGGCGGAGAAGTCCGCTGCACGCCGCCAGTCGCTCCGCTTGCTTTGCGCCGCCACTGCCGGTGCACTCCTCGCCCTCTTCGGAGCGGGGCAGGCCGCTCATGCTCAGGCCCCGCCGGACACCGTGATCCCGCGCGTGCCCGACCCTCCCCTCGACCTGGGCAACTTGCCTGGCGACCTGGGGGCAGTGGAGGTTCCAGGGCCGACGAACCTGAACGAGTTCATCAAAGATCCCTTCCTGGCGCTCGCGCTCGGCAAGGCGCTTTTCTGGGACATGCAGGTCGGGAGCGACGGGATCCAGGCCTGTGCGAGCTGCCACTTTCGCGCCGGCGCCGATCCTCGATCGAAGAACCAGGTAAATCGAGCCGCGGAGTCGGTCTTTCCGGGTCCTAACGTCCAGCTCGAGGCCTCCGACTTTCCGCTGACCAGACTCGCCGAACCGGACGTCCGCGGCGATCTCGATCCGGCCACCGACAGCAGCGATGTCGTGTCTTCGCAAGGCATACATCATCCCGCAAATGAACTCGACCCGGACGGATTCTTCATCGGTTCGGTGAATACCCGCCGCGTCGAACCGCGCAACACTCCTTCGGTAATCAACGCTGTGTTCAATCACCGCCAGTTCTGGGATGGGCGAGCGGAGAACGTCTTCAACGGCGTCAACCATCTCGGCGAGCGCGATCCCGATGCCAGAGTTTTTCGCGCCGACAACCCGCAAACACTGGTTAAAGTGCGGGTGGAGCTGGTGGATTCCAGTCTCGCGTCGCAGGCGGTTGCCCCGATTGTGAGCGACAGAGAAATGGCAACGCCGGGCCGCACTCGACTCGATGTCGGCCGCGAGCTCATCCGGCTCAATATTAATCGGGGAAAGCGCGTCGCCAGGCTCCGTCCGCTGGGCAAGCAATTGGTGTCGGCGTCCGACAGTACGCTGGGCGCGATGAGCCGCCGGCCAGAGAACGGCCTTATCTTCAGCCGGTACGACGAGATGATCCGGGCGGCCTTCCACGAGAAGTGGTGGAATTCACCGAAACTCATCCGGCTGAATTCGGACGGAACCACGACCGTCATCAAGAGGAAGGAGGGAACCCACGACGACGATCTCGGCGCGAACGAATACGCGCTCATCCAATACAACTTCTCACTCTTCTTCGGGCTTTCGGTGCAGATGTACGAGGCGACGCTGGTCTCGGACGACTCGCCCTGGGATCGCTTCCGCCGGGCGCACCCCGATCCGACCGACCCCGCTTTGAATCCCTGGACGAACGAGGATCCAGACCACATCAGTCGTCTCGCGCTCTTCGGCGCCCATCTCTTCAATGACCGCACGCGCGGGGCGACGAACATCCGCTGCTCAAACTGCCACGAGGAGGCCGAGTTGACCGACGCTTCGGTCCGCCGCATCGTCTCATTGGGAACCATCCGCGTCCGCGATGGCAATTTGATCGACAGAGGCTTCAACAATATCGGCGTGCGGCCGACATTCAACGATCTGGGTGTCGGTGCGAGCGACAAGTTCGGACCGCTTTCGTTCACGCGCACGCAATTCCCGGGCTCTCCACCCGCGAAGTTTGGCACTTCTGACGTGACAAAAGGATTCGGAGTGGAGGGCGCTTTCAAAATCCCGTCGCTCCGCAACGTCGCGCTGACGGCTCCCTACTTCCACAACGGCGACGTGTTGACGCTGCGCCAGGCGGTCGAATTCTACAGCCGCGGCGGCAACGTGTTTCCCGTCCTCGCGCTCGATGGCACGGTCATCGAACCGCTCGGAGTTCCGTCCTTGGACCCCGACGAGATCGACGCGATCGTCGCCTTTCTGGAAGCTTTGACCGATGAGCGAGTTCTGTATCGGCGTGCCCCGTTCGACCACCCGCAGATCTTTGTGCCGAATGGACATCCCGGAGGGTCCAGGTCGACCACGGACGCCGACAACGATGGACTTGCCGACGACATCATGATCGAAATCCCTGCGGTTGGGGCTGACGGCGGCCCTCCACTTCCTGGCTTCCTCGAAGGTGTATTCGGGCCCTGAAGCGCCGACGCGAGTGGGCGAGTTGTTTTCTGGGCGCCCTTCGCGTAGGGTGCATGAGCTGTGCGAAATGCACCACGGGGAAACGCAAGGTGCATTTCGTTTCACTCATGCACCCTACGCTGAGCCGCTCCCATGCTCGACCGCCGCACGCTGCTCCAATCGTCCGCCTTGGCCGTGGCCGCCGGCTCGCTGCCGCGGATTTCGCCCGCCGCCGAGGAGCGCAGAATCAATGAGATGTACATCGACGCCCATTCGCACGTCTGGTCCCCCGAGGTGGAGAAGTGGCCGCTGGCCAAGGGGCAGACCAAGGCCGACCTCAAGCCGCCGAGCTTCACGCCCCAGGAGCTGTTCAAATTGGCGGAGCCGGTCGGCGTCGGTCGCGTAGTGCTGATCCAGCATTCGGTCTATCACCTGTTCGACAATCGCTATCTGATGGCGTGCGCCAAACTGATGCCGGGCCGTTTTTCGATCGTGGGGATGGTCGATGACACGATTCCGCATCCCGATACGACGATGAAGGACCTCTTGCCGCACGGCGTTCGCGGCCTGCGGATCACGCCGCGAATTCGGGGCGAAAAGTGGCTCGAAGGGCCCGGCATGGAGGCGCTCTGGAAAGCGGGGGCCGAAACGGGACAGGCGATGTGCTGCCTGATCGACGCGGCCGATTTGGACAATGTGGCGGCGATGTGCGCGAGGTTCCCGTACACACCGGTCGTGATCGACCATTTCGCCCGGATCGGGGTGGACGGAACCATTCGCGACGCCGACGTCGCCAAACTGTGCGACCTGGCCAAACGCAAAACGGTCCACGTCAAGCTCTCGGCCTACTACGCCCTCGGCAAGAAGCAGCCGCCGCACGAGGAGCTGCTGCCGATGATCCGCCGCGTGCTCGATGCGTATGGCCCCGAGCGGTGCATGTGGGCCAGCGACGCCCCCTACCAGGTCGAGCCGCCAAACACCTACCAGGCCTCGATCGAGCTGATCCGCGACCGGCTGGACGGCATTTCCGCGGGCGACCGCGAGTGGCTGCTCAGGAAGACGGCGGAGAAGGTGTTTTTCAGTTGAGGCGGCACGTTTTCAATTTGCAATTTGCAATGTTCAATTCGCAATTTGCAATCGGCGAGGCGCGCCTATTAGCGGCCGATCATTGCAAATTGATCAATGACCATTGCAAATTGCAAATTGGATTCGGCCCGCTGGTCGCAGCTTGCTCTTCTCGCGGCCGTCGAACTCTTGGCCATGTCGCTCTGGTTCTCGGCGTCGTCTGTGACCCAGGCGCTCCAGACCAGCTGGAACTTGTCGCGCGGGGCCGAGTCATGGCTCACGATCAGCGTGCAGCTCGGATTTGTCCTCGGCGCCCTGGCCAGCGCCGTGCTCAACCTATCCGAACGGATCTCGCCGCCGCGGTTGCTGGCTGCTTGTGCGATGGTTGGAGCGGCGCTTAACGCGGCGATTCCACTGCTGATTAGCGACACCTTCGGACGAACAACCGGCGGCTTTGCGGCGCTAGTCGCACTGCGGATGGCCACGGGGGTCATGCTGGCGGGCGTCTATCCCACCGGCATGAAGCTGCTGGCCACCTGGTTCAAACAGGGGCGCGGCCTGGCGATTGGCGTGCTCGTCGGCGCATTGACCCTCGGCTCGGCCTCGCCGCACCTGCTCGCCGGACTGGCCCACTGGCGGACGGTCATGTACGGCTGCTCGGTGGCCGCCCTGCTGGCCGGATTATTGGCGGCGGCGACGGCCCAAGTCGGTCCGCACCTCCCCACGGCGACCCGGTTTGACTGGGGCTATTTTGCCCGCGTCTGGGCCGATCCAGCGGTGCGGCGGGCCAACTTCGGTTATCTCGGCCACATGTTCGAGCTGTACGCCATGTGGACCTGGGCGCCGCGCCTGTTGCGCGAGTCGTACACGGCCCACTCTTACAGCCTCTCCGCCGCCGCGGCCGCTGGTTTCGCCGTGGTCGCGATCGGCGGCCTCGGCTGCGTGTTGGCCGGCCTGACCGCCGATCGTGCCGGCCGTTGCTGGACAACCATCGCCAGCCTCGTCGTCTCGGGAAGCTGCGCCCTCGCCGCCGGCTGGCTGGCCGACCAGCCGTTGCTGCTCACCGCGGTTTGCCTGATTTGGGGATTTGCCGTTGTTGCCGACAGTGCCCAGTTCAGCGCGGCAGTCTCGGAACTTTGCGATCCGCAGTTCGTCGGCACGGCGCTGACCATTCAGACTTGTGCCGGATTTCTGCTCACGACGCTCACGATCCGCGCCGTGCCCGAAGTACAGGCGACCCACGGCTGGGGTTGGGCCTTCGCCATGCTGGCCCTGGGGCCGGTCTTCGGCGTCTTCCACATGGCCCGCCTGCGAGCCAGCGACGCCGCGACCAAAATGGCGGGTGGGAGGCGCTAGTCGAGCTCACGATTCGGGTTTGCTGGGCGGTTCGGTCGCAGCGAACCACGCCGCTCGCGGTGCGGAAACGCGTGCCAGCCGCTCCAAATCCAGCTCCGCGGCCAGCTTCTCCGCCTCCTGGCCGGCGAGTACTTCACGCATCAACTCCAAGTGCTCCAAGGAGACGACGGCCGCCAGGTCTGTTCCGTTCCGACGAACGATCACCGGCTCCCCCTTCGCAGCGACACGGCTGAGCACGGCGGCATACTCGCCTGCCTGCTCTGGCTCGTCAATATGACCGGGCTCATTTATGATCGGCGGTTTCATCTCGGACGTTTCTGAGTTGAAGAGTCGCGGGGCGAAAGCGGCATTCCCTCAATTATAGGTCGGCAGCCGCCTCTAGCCAACAATCGGGACCGCGAGGCTCTCGTTCAATCCTGGCGCGGTCTCGAACCAGCCCGATGCGATCATTCACAGTGCCACCAGTCTATCCTCGACGGGGGATCCGGCATGCAACGCCTTCCCATCGGCCCGCTCTACTACGAATTCTCCCGCCACAACGAGCCGCGGCTGCGGATTCAGCCGGGCGAGACGATCGTCGTCGAAAGCGAGGACGCCTTCAGCGGGCAGATTCGCACCAACGACGACCGCCGCGACCGCGTCACCAAGCCCTATGGCAATCCGCAAACCGGGCCGATCTTGATCGAGGGCGCCGAGCCGGGCGATTCACTGGCGATCAAGATTCACTCGATCGAGCCGCTGATCGGGCAATGTGCGACGCGCGTCCCGCCGCTGCACACGCTCGCCCCGTGGCTGGGGACCGACTGCCCGCACGGCACGCACGTCTGCCCGATTCGCGACGGCAAGATCTACTGGTCCGACAAACTCGCGATCCCCTATCAGCCGATGCTCGGCTGCATCGGCACCGCGCCCGATACCGGCGTGCCGACGACGTTTCCCGCCGGCCCGCACGGCGGCAACATGGACATCATCGAGGTCGCACCCGGCAACACGGTCTATCTGCCCGTATTCGTCCCCGGCGGCTATCTCTACCTGGGCGACGCCCATGCCGCGATGGGGGACGGCGAACTCTCGGCTGCCGGCCTGGAGATGCCCGCGGTCTCGACGATCACGGTGGATCTTTGCAAGAGCCGCAAGATTCCCGGCCCGCGGATCGAAAGCCCCACCGAAATCATGTCGATCGCCACGGGCTGCCCGATGGAGCGGGCCAGCGCCGAGGCCTTCGCCCACCTCATCCTCTGGATGGAAGCCGACCACGGCTGGGACCGCTGGCGGGCGTATGACCTTCTGACCCACGTCGCGCGGATCAGCGTCGGCTATTTTCCGCTGGGCACGGTAGCGGCGAAGATCGGTAAGGAGTATTTGCCGCTGGCGTAGAGGCGGAGTGAGTGGTGAGTGGTGAGTCGTGAGTGGGTGAGTGGTGAGTGGTGAGTGGTCGGAAGTACTCAGTACTCAGTACTCAGTACCCTGTACCTGAACCCTGACCTCTGACCTCTGACCTCCGCGCCGCTGCCGCTCGTCCCGGTCCTGAGTTATCATGCTGGTTTACCACAAGAACACCTTGTTCTCGCCTACCATGCTCCGACAAACCTTTCTCGCACTTGCCGCCCCACTCTTGGTTGCACCATGGCTCGCTTCGACCTCCGCTGCCGACGCCCCCTTCGAATTCAAAGACAACGACCGCGTCGTCGTCCTGGGCGGAGCCTTTATCGAACGGCTTCAGACCCACGGCTATCTGGAAACGGCCATCACCGCCGGCCTGCCCAATAAGAACCTCACGTTCCGCAACCTCGGCTGGAGCGGCGACACGGTTTGGGGCGACTCCCGCGGCGTTTTCGGCAATCGGGCCGAAGGCTTCAAGCGGCTCGTGGGGGACGTGAACATCGCCAAGCCGACGCTCCTGGTGATCTGCTACGGCGAAAACGAAGCCTACGCAGGCGAGGGCGGCCTGGCCGACTTCCGCGGCGGGCTGAGTGCTCTGCTCGACGCCCTGAAGCCCACCAATGCCCGCGTCCTATTGCTTGGGCCGCGGAAGCACGAAAAGCTCGGCCCGCCGTTGCCCGATCCGGCGCAGTACAACTCCGACCTGCGGAAATATACCGAGGTGATTGCCGCCGTCGCCCGCGAGCGCGGCCACGCGTTTATCGACCTCTTTGACCTGCCTGGCAAAACCGAAAACGGCCTGCACCTGACCGCAGCGGGCGAACAGGAATTGGTCGAGGCCTTGCTCCCCAAGCTGGGCGTGCCGACCGTCAGCTACTCCACCAGCGAGCTGGCCCCGCTCCGCACGGCGATCCGGGAAAAAAACGAGCTCTTCTTCCACCGCCACCGCCCGCAGAACGAAACCTACCTGTTCCTCTTCCGCAAGCACGAGCAAGGGAACAACGCCGTCGAAATCCGGCAGTTCGACCCGTTGATCGAAGCAAAAGAGAAGGAAATCGCGAAGCTCAAAATGATCGGCCGTTAATTGTGTCCGCACCCAATGGCAATTTGCAAAGGTCAATTCGCAATTTGCAATCCATCCGCAATCGAAATTCAACATGTTCCGCCCCCTCTACTCGCTCGCCGTAATTCTCACCCTAACCGCGCCTGCCCTTGCCCAACGCGACCTCAAATCCATCCCTGATCCGGACCCCGAAATCGAACGCAAGTCGTTCATTCTCCCCGAGGGACTCGAGGTCAACCTCTGGGCCGGCGATCCGCTGCTCCATAAGCCGATCCAGATGAACTTCGACGCCCAGGGCCGCCTGTGGATCGCCTCCAGCGAGGTCTATCCGCAGATCAAGCCGGGCCAGGAAGCGACCGACAAAATCCTCGTCCTGGAAGACACCAACTTCGATGGCCAGGCCGACAAGACGCACGTGTTTGCCGAGGGGCTCTTGATTCCGACTGGCGTCATACCCGACGACGCAGGCGGCTGCTACGTCGCGGCCAGCACGGAGCTACTGCATTTCAAGGACACCAACGGCGACCTCAAGTCCGACGAAAAGCGGATCGTCCTTTCGGGCTTCGGCACCGAAGACACGCATCATCTCCTGCACACCCTCCGCTGGGGTCCCGACGGTTGCCTGTACATGAACCAGTCGATCTACATCCATAGCCACGTCGAAACGCCCTACGGCGTGAAGCGACTCAACGCGGGGGGCATCTGGCGGTTTCGCCCCGAAACGCTGGAGCTGGAAGTCCTCTGCCGCGGGTTCGTCAACTCGTGGGGCCACCACATCGACCGCTGGGGGCAGTCGTTCGCCACCGACGGGGCCTTCGGCGAAGGGATCAACTACGTCTTCCCGGGCGCCGTCTTCGTGACGGCCCAGGACGCCAAGCGGATCGTCGCTGGCCTCAATCCCGGCAGCCCGAAGCATTGCGGCCTGGAGATTGTCGGCGGCCGCCACCTGCCGCCCGAATGGGACGGCAACATGATCACCAACGATTTCCGGGCCCACCGCGTCTGCCGCTTCGTCGTCAGCGAAGACGGAAGCGGCTACGCCTCGCGGCAGGAGACCGAGCTTCTCAAGTCGTCGCACGGGGCGTTCCGGCCGATCGACGTGAAGATGGGCCCGGACGGAGCGATCTACATCGCCGACTGGTACAACCCGATCATCCAGCACGGCGAGGTCGATTTCCGCGACGAGCGGCGCGACCACACGCACGGCCGCATCTGGCGTGTCACCTTCAAGGGCCGGCCGACGCTCGATACGCGAATCAAGCCAGACGCGTCGATCGAGGAACTGCTCGACCTTCTCAAGTCGCCCGAGGAATGGGTGCGGCAGCATGCAACGAATATGCTCAAGAGACGCGACGCGAATGCGGTCGAAGCGAAACTGCTCGATTACTTCGATGAACTTGAGGATGCGAAACTTGCGCACCTTCGGCTGCAGGCGCTTTGGATTGGCGAGGCAATTCAGAAATTCGACGATGAATGGGCCCGATTCCTCTATAACGAGTCGAGCGACCATCGCATACGGGCGGCAGTAATTCGTCACATGGCGCACGAGTCGTACGGCGCCCACTATTTCTCCAAGGCCGTACGCGACGGCCATCCCCGCGTGCGCCTGGAAGGCGTGCGAGCCTGGGCTCAGGTTCCCACGCTCGAAGCGGCCCAGCAGGCCGCTTCCGTCCTCGACCAACCCATGGACCGATGGCTCGATTTCGCCGTCTGGCAGGCGATGCGCGACCTGGCGCCGGTCTGGCTGCCGGCGGTAAAGGAGGGCAAGTTCGATTTCGGCGGCAACGTCGATCACCTGGTCTACGCGCTCAAAGCCGCCGAATCGCCCGACGTGGTGCAGCCGCTCTTGGCGCTTTTGCAGCAAGACAAGTTACCGGCGGATCGCGTGCCGAGCGTACTGGAATTGATTGCAACGCTGGGCGGGCCAAAGGAACTTGGCACGATTTTCGATCTGGTCGCCGCGCCCGATTCGAAAATGCCCGACGCCCGCAAGGCTACACTCCTCAGCGCCCTCATCGAAACGAGCCGCCTCCGCAAAACGCAGCCGGCAGGCGACTTGAGCCGCGTCGTGGCGCTATTCAAGTCGGAGAGCGAGCCGGTACGCGTGGCCGCGGTCAGGGCGGCGGGCACTTGGAAAATCGAGGCGGCGCGCGAGAACCTGCGCGAGTGGGCCGAGGAGCGGACCCCCGATTCCATCGCAGTCCACCTGGCGGCAATCTACGCGATGGGCGATCTTGGCGGCGGCGGAACTCAGCCGCTATTGCAGAACCTGATCGAGGAAACCCGGCCTCCGGCCGATATCGAGGCGGCCATCGATGGGCTTTCAAGGATCGCGCTTGTGCATGCTGCCGGATTTGCCGCGATCATTCTCGAAAAAGCGCCTCCCAGCCTCGACCCGGCCCGTGTCATCGGGCCCATCGTGAACAAGACGGACGGGGCGGCCATGCTCGCGAAGAAGCTGGCCGACAAAAAGCTCTCGCCCGACACGGCTCGGCTGGTGGTCCGCGCCGCGCGGTCCGCGCCGCAGCCTTTCGAGCCATTGATTGCGGCAGCGCAAGAGGCGGGCGGCCTGGGCGAAGCGGCGTGGAAGCTGACGCCGGAGCTGGTCGCGGCCCTCGTCAAAGAGGTGCAAACCGCGGGCGACCCGGCTCGCGGCGAAGCGATCTATCGCCAGTCGGCCAATCAGTGCCTGAAGTGCCACGCCATCGGCGGCGCAGGAGGCATCGTGGGTCCCGACATGATCAGCCTCGGCGCGACGGCGCAAATCGATTACCTGATCGAGGCGCTGATCGCCCCGGCTGCCAAGGTCAAGGAGAATTTCCATTCCAAGGTCGTGCTTGACCAGGATGGCCAGGTCACCAGCGGCATCGTGGTTCGCGATTCGCCGCAGGATCTGGTGCTCCGCGACGCCGAAGACCGCGTCGTCACGATCGCCAAGAGCAACATCGCCAATATCAAGGACGGCCGCTCGCTCATGCCCGATGGCCTGGTGGATTCGCTCACGCGGCAGGAGCTGGTCGATCTGACCACATTCCTGTCGCAGCTGGGCAAGGTCGGCGGCAACTACACCATCGGCCCGCAGAAGCTGGTTCGCCGCTGGCAGGTGCTCACGTATACGAACGAAGCCAACCGCAAGCTCAACCGCACCAGCTTTGACACGGCTGCCGGCGATGATGCCGATTTCGTCTGGACGCCTGCCTACAGCCGCGTGGCGGGCGACCTGCCTTTGGACGGCCTGCCGACGTACAAGCCCCACGCCAACCTGGAGCCGACGACGTTCCTGCGGTTCGAGCTCGACGTCACGACGCCCGGCAAGGCGAAGCTCGCGATCGATGAAGCACCCTCACCCCAACCCTCTCCCAGTGGGAGAGGGAGCCAAGAGCGCGGCCTGGCGCTATGGCTGGACGGCAAGCCGACGCCTTTAGCCACAGACATACTACTCGACTTGGCTAGAAGCAAGCATCGCCTTGTGTTGGCCGTCAATCGCACGGAGCGCACGGCCCCGCTGAGGATTGAGGTGGTCGAAGCCGGCGCGGTTGTACAAGTCGTGGGTGGGAAGTAGTACTGAGTACTGATTACCGAGTGCTGAGTACCGAGTGCTGAGTACC
>JAKEHX010000660.1 GCA_022614795.1 Planctomycetaceae bacterium
CTCGGTAAAGTCAATGTCGCGCAGGCCCAGCCACTGGCCGACGAAATTCTCGGTGAATGCCGCAGCTTTGGGATCGGCGAGCATCCGTTCGACTTCCTCGCGGAGGATAGCCGCGTCGGACAGCTTGTTTTGGCCGGCAAGCTCAAGAAGCCGCTCATCCGGCAGCGAGCTCCACAGGAAATACGACAATCGGTTGGCGAGGGCGAAATCGTCCAGCCGGCCGGGGCGCTCACGCAGGAACAGGAAGCTCGGCGACACCAGCACCGCCTTCAAACCGACGCGGACCGCTTGTTCAAACGAGTATTGCTCGGCCAACTTGGCCTCGACGAGAGCCAATAGCGGCTTGATGTCGTCATCGGTCACGCTTCGGCGATAGGCCCGGCAGGCGAAGCCGCGCAGGATCCGTTCGGCGTCAACCATGGGATCACTGGATATCACTTCGACTCGCTTCGGCTGGTTGTAAATTGGTGCGGGCGCCTGCGGCAGATCGCCGAAGATGCGGTGGTGGCTTTCGGGCGGCCAGCGATCGAAGAGCGGCCCTTCCACTTCAACCCACTCGACTGCCAGCCCGGGACCGTCGTACTTGTCGGCTCCCACCTTGTCGACCGTCTGAGCCGAAGCCAATCCGTATGGAAGGATGCGGATATGATCCCGCGCCTCGAAATGATCGACGAACTCCGCGATAGTCGGCTGGTCGGGGAGCGCGTCGAAGTAGTTGACCAGGTGATTTTTCGTCCCCATCAACATCGGGCCGGCATCCACGCGATAGGTGACGGGCTTATCGGCACTTTGGTAGCCGTAGGCCGAGATGCGGATGCGGTACCTACCGCGGTCAGGCGGATAGAACTGGGTCATGGTCACGCCATGCCACGCCGACGAGCTGAAGAAGACCAGGCCTTCCTCGCGCGGGAGGAAGACCTTCTCCGTCGTCACCTTGATGTGGCGCTCGTCCTTGCAGAAGAGCCGCTTCTTGACCACCGGCGGCTGGGGGCCGTTGGCGATCGCCACGTTCAAGGCGGCATCGGCCGCCTCCAGGTAGCGATCCATGAGAAATGAGGACGTATGCAGCGCAGCCCCGCTGTTATCGAAGCCGTTGGCCGAGCTGTCGAGCGGCAATCGATCTTTCAATTCAAGGTCTATGCCGAGCAAATCGCGAACTGTGTTTTGATACTCGACCCGGTTGAGGCGGCGAAGGACCGTCCGGCCCTGCCGCGCCCGGTCACTGGCAATCGCAGCCGTCAGGTGCGGGCGAATGGAATCGAGCACGAGCCGAACATCCTGCTCGCTCGGCCGCGGTCTTTCCTTGGGCGGCATTTCGCCGGCTGCGAGGCGGTCGAGCACGGCCGACCACTTGTCGCGAGTCGCCGCATCGCTCAAGTCGACGGAAAGCTGGTCCAGCCGCAGGTCTCCCTTGGGCTTCTCCTCCCCGTGGCAGGCCAGGCAATGCTTGGCAAACAGCGGACGAACTTGCTGCTCGGCGACTTGGGCGAAGGCATTTTCCGCGTGTGCGTGAGCTGCCGGCTGCTGAGCCAGCGCTGGCGAGGCAATTGCCAGCGTCAGACCAAATGCCCAAGCCAATCGTCGAACCATCGCAAACTGCTCCGCCCAGTGCCAGGTCGCTCCGCTGTCACAGTAAGATTGTTGCCTTCAAACCAGCAATGTTGCAAGCAAAATGGCCCCCTGCGGCCCGCTGTGCACTTTCGTGACTCAGCCCTATTATGATGAATTCCGTCCTCAGGTTTCACTCGCAAGCAGGCTTGCCATGTCCCGCAAAGGCTCCGCGTTCGCCGGGTTGTCGGTCGCCATCGTCACTCCCTTCAAGGATGGCCAGGTCGATCTCAAGCGGCTGCGGGAACAGATTGAATTCCAGATCGCCGCGGGGACGCAGTGCCTCTGCCCAGTTGGCACGACCGGCGAATCGCCCACCCTCTCGCACGAGGAGCACGAGCGGGTCATTTCCGAAGTCGTTCAGGCCGCCCGCGGGCGGATCAAGGTCATGCCAGGCACCGGCAGCAACAGCACAGCCGAGGCCCTGCGGCTGACGCGGTGGGCGGCCAAGGAAGGGGCCGACGCCGCCTTGATGGTCGCCCCCTATTACAACAAGCCGACGCAGGAGGGCTTCTTCCTGCACTACAAGGCGGTGGCCGAGCAGGTGGGAATTCCGCTGTGCATCTATAACATTCCAGGCCGCACCGGCAAGAACATCGAACCCGAGACGATCGCCCGGATGGCTGAGCTGCCGAACATCACGCTGGTCAAGGAAGCGACCGGCTCGCTGGACCAGGCCTCGCAAATTCTCTGCACGACCGACCTGACGGTGCTCAGCGGCGACGACAGCCTGACGCTGCCGCTGATGTCGGTCGGCGGCGAGGGAGTCATCTCGGTCGTGGGCAACGTCGTCCCCAAGGACATGCTCGCGATGACCAGCGAGTATCTGAAAGGGAACGTGACCGCGGCGATGAAGTGGCACCACAAGCTCTTCCCGCTCTGCCGCGACATGCTCGGCCTGGCCACGAATCCGATTCCGATCAAGGCGGCCATGAAGCTGCTCGGCCGCGATACGGGCGAGCTGCGCCTGCCCATGACGCCGCTCGATACGGCGGCCGAAGGAAGGCTGCGCAAGACGCTGACGAATTACGGGTTGCTGTAAGGGCGTGGGAGACGGGCCGAGGGGGGAGAATTCAACGCGAGTCCCCCACAATTCCTACAGATATTGTGCATTTAAGCACTCTCAAGCCATTCCCACGGAACAACTGGCGATTTCCTCGCTCGTTTTGCAATTCCGAGCTAAGTTTCCTGAGTCGGACGGCCTCTGGCGCTATTTCCGCGCATCCGGC
>JAKEHX010000661.1 GCA_022614795.1 Planctomycetaceae bacterium
GGAGCTGCCCGAGCGAGAGGCTTCTGGCCGGCGTGAATCTGACGAGCGCGAATCTGACGAGCGCGATTCGGGCCGCGGGCGGGGTCGTCGTCGGCGCGGCCGCGGGCGGGGTCGTCGGGACGGCGAAGGCGAAGGTCGTCCGCAGCGGCGCAGCGAAGCGCGCAGTGGCGAGGGCAGGCCGCCGGAGCGAGCCGACCGCCGCGATATGCGTCCTCCTCCGGCTGATGACTTGCTCGAAGTTCCAGACGAGGACGACCGCGATTTCCCACCGCCTCCCACTAGCGTCCGTCCTTCCGCGCCGATCGATGACGACCTGGAGCTGGACGACGAGCCCGATCAAGAAATTCCGGCCGGTCACGCGGGGCACAAAAAAATCCCCACCTGGCAGGATGCGGTGGCCCTGTTGATCGATGCCAACATGACCGCGCGGGCCAACAGTCCCGATCGTGGAAACCGTGGGCGCCGCGGCGGCCGCGGTCGTTAAGCAAGCCGCACCGGGCAGCGCTCGATAAGAGCGGCAGACGGCCATGACGCCGCTTTACGAGCAGCACCTGCACTCGCTACGCCGGGCCTTCCCCGCTCCCGTCTCGGACCCTGTCCACGATGGCTATGTCGTATTCTCCCTCCTGCGCACGCTCGACCGCGTAGATGCCCTGAAATCGCAGGCGCCGATCCTCGGCGTGCCCCGCGATCCTGACTATGCCACCGCGGCATCCGCCTCGATTCCCAGCCAGCCGGCAACGCTCGAAGAGATAATTCCGCAACTGGTCCATTGCCTCGACGGGATGCTGATCACCGGCCATCCGCGGAGCCAGGTCAATGTGATCGCGCACCCCTCGATTGCCAGCATCGTCGGCGTCGTCCTGCCTTCGATGTACAACCCCAATCTGTGCAGCGACGAAAGCGGCCGCGGCTTCTCGGAGGCGGAAGTCCGCGTCGCTGCCATGACGGCCCGCCTGATCGGTTACGATCCGGCCGTTTCTGGCGGCCTGTTCACATTCGGAGGCACGGGAACGCTGCTCTACGGCGTCAAGGTAGGCTTGGAGAAGGCCTTTCCCGGCACGCGCGAGCGGGGCTGCGGCGGGCAGACCACGATTCTCTGCTCCGATCACAGCCACTACGCCTGCTTGAACGTCGCCGGCTGGCTGGGAATCGGGCAGGACAACGTCGTTCGGGTTGGCACACACCGCGACAACTCGATCGACGTGGACGCCTTGGAATCGGCTGCCCGCGAGACCCTTGGCGGCGGCCGGCGGATCGCCGCGATCGTCGCCACCATGGGGACCACCGACGCATTCGGCATCGACGACCTGGCGGCCATCCATGCCTTGCGCGACCGCCTCGCCCTGGAGTTCCAGCTCGACTACCGGCCGCACATCCACGCCGATGCCGTCATCGGCTGGGCGTGGTCGGTCTTTCGCGACTACGACTTCGCGGCTAATCCGCTCGGCTTTCGGGGGCGCACCGTGCGGGCCCTGGCAGCCGCGGCCAATCGGATCAACCACTTAGCGCTGGCCGACTCGCTGGGGGTCGATTTTCACAAGACCGGCTTTGCACCCTACATCTCGTCGCTGTTCCTGCTCAAGCGGCGCGACGACTTTGCTGCGCTAGTCCGCGAGCGAAGCACGATGCCGTACCTTTACCACACCGGCCAGTATCATCCCGGCATGTTCACGCTCGAAACGTCGCGCAGTGCGACCGGAGTGATGGCCGCGCTCGCCAACCTGCTGCTGCTGGGCCGGGAAGGCTTCCGCACCCTCGTTGGGCACGCGGTCGAAATGGCCGAGCTATTGCGCGAATTGATCGTGGCCCGTCCCGAGCTGTCGATCGTCAATGACGACAACTTCGGGCCGGTGACCCTGTTTCGCGCTTATCCGAGCGGGACCGACACGTTTGTCGTTAAGGATCGCGAAGAGCACGATCCGGGCTATCGCGACCAGCTTCGCCGCCACAACGACCTCAACCGCCAGATCTTTCAGAAGGTCGCGGCTGAGGCATTGGCTGGCCGGGGCGTGGCCATCGGCTTTACCGATAACTACCGACTTTCGGCCAGCAGCGAGCCCATTTCCGCCCTCAAGTCGTACGTGCTGTCGCCGTTCGCCGATCCAACGCAAATGCAAACGGTGGTCGCACACGTGCTCACGGCCCTGCGCGATGCCGAAGGCTAAGGTTCGGCAATGATGGCGGAGAAGGTCGCGGCGCCTCTCCGGTCGTTGCTCCAATTGAGGACGCGAAAGATAATGCCGCCGGGCGCGATGCGAGCAGTGCGTGGCATTTTGCACCATTGGGAGTGATTTGATGTTGGACGAAGACCATTACGAACGGATCTCTCGGCGAACGGTGCTCCTGCGCGGGGCGGCGGCGCTTTCCGCCGGCTGCATCTTCCACGAGGTGCTTGCCGAAGGTGGCGAATCCAAACCACAATCGGAGGCGACCGAAAAGCAGATTCACGATTATCTCCGGCCGCTGCTGCTGGCGAGAGAGGATGTCGATCGCTGGCTCAAGCAACAGGCGTTTCCGTTCTGCAAATACGACGCAGAATTGGGGTATCTCCATATCGACCGCGATTTTCCGGAAGGGCTGGATGGGGCCGTGTGCCAGTATCGGTACGACAAGCAGGGTGCGCGGCGGATGTTCGCTCACGCCGGCGAGCCGTGCCGTATCAACAGTTATGGCGACAGCTACACGAGCTGCGAGCAGGTCAGCGACGGCGAGACCTGGCAGGAGTCACTGGCCGCCCACCTCGGCGAGCCGGTTCGCAATTACGGAATCGGCGCCTATTCGGTTTACCAGGAGTACTTGCGAATGCTGCGCGAGGAAAAGCACGCTCCCGCCCGGTACATCATCTTCAACATTTTCCACGATGACCATGTGCGCAATCTGCACGGCTGGCAGCGGTTCAAATTCGGCGTCAATCGAAAGAGCCCAAGTCCCACCGTGCCGCACCTCGTAGTCGATCTCGACAAGGGAACGATCACCCAGCGCCCCAATCCGTGTCCCACGGCCCAATCGGTATTCGAACTGTGCGATCTTGACCGGGTGTATTCCATGTTTCGCGAAGATTTCTATCTGCATAACCGGCTGATGCGGGCCGCCCGAAAGGCCAACGGCGAGCCCGTCCCGGACACCGATTACGACGACGAGCCACTGCTGAAACACGGAATTCTCGGCAGCACGTGGATTCTCGATCGTATCGACGAATTCGCCAAGACAAACGGCAAGCTGATGCTTTATGTCCTCTCCTACAGTGCTCGTGCGATCGCACAATTCATCAAGACGCAGCGGCGGCTCGATCAGGCGCTGGTTGATTATCTCAACGAAGCCAGGCTGCCGTACGTAGACCTGCTTGAGGCCCACGCCGCCGATGTCGCGCGGTTCAAAGGCACTCCCGAAGAGGCGCTGTCGCGATACTTCGTTGGCGCTAGCGGCCACTACAATCCGCTGGGCAACCACTTCTGCGCGTTTACGATAAAAGACGCTCTCGTGCGGCTGCTCGATCCCAAGCCGCCCGCATACGCGCGCTAATAGTCAACTCGATGTCCGTGCAAGCCACGTCGGAGGGAAAAGGGAAACCTCGTTCGGGGTTTGACCTTCCAGCGACGAATGCGGCCGATGCCAGTAGCAAAACGGCCAGCACTTCGGGAGCGCGAGCGGCAGCCAGGTACGCCAGAAGCCCAGAAGCGTCGGCACCGTCGTCAGCGGCGGTTTTGCGCGACTTTTCAGCAGGATACGCTTACGCCCTAGGCGGGCCTACCGCCTGGCATTAGGATTTTCAGCCAAACGCCCAGAAAATCATCAGCCTTTCACCCGAAAGCAGGTCCGGCACGGTGATTGCTCAAATGCCCTCGGCGCTGGTGCGGCTGGGGACAGGCCCTGGCGATTCCTCTCTCCGGAGCTACCTCCATGATCAAGATCGAAGCCATCGTTCGCCACCACAAGCTGGACGCCATCAAGGACGCCCTGGTCAGCCTCGGCTACCACGGCATGACGGTCACCGAAGTCCGCGGATTTGGCCGCCAGAAGGGGCAGAAAGAGACCTACCGCGGCGCCGAATACAAGATCGACTTCGTCCCCAAGATCAAAGTCGAGGTGGTTGTCCCCACCGACGCCCGCGAGAAGGTGATTAGCGCCGTCATGAAGGCTGCCCAAACGGGCCAGATCGGCGACGGCAAGATCTTTGTTTACGACATCAGCAAGACCATCCGCATCCGCACAGGCGAGACGGATGCGGCAGCTTTATAGCCGCCCTGCTGGGGCGGAGTCCCATCGCATGCCACCAGACGAAGGATTGGGTTCCATGGTTGCCGCTACGCTCCGATCCAGCGACCGCCAGCTCGAACGCCAGATCGCCAGCCACCTGGCGGAAACGAATCGGCCCAGTCTGCGGCGGCTGGCGGTGAACGTGGCAGATGGCAACGTGACGCTGCGGGGCCGCGTGACGTCGTTCTACGAGAAGCAGATCGCCATTCAGACTTGCCGCGTGCTGGCAGGCGTTGAGCGGTTGACGGACGCGGTGGAAGTCGCCGCGGGTATCGGCTAGCTGGGGCTGCCGACGCCTACTTCTTCTTCTCCAGCGACCACGCCGTCAGCCATTTCTCCCCCTCGCGTTTGAGGCCGAAATCGGCTCCCAAACGCTTCTCCATGTCCGGCAGGTGCCCCGCGCCGTAGAACACGGCCACGTGCTTTTTGCCCTCCTTGAGCTGCTTGTCGAGCACGTCAAACGCTTTCTTGTTCCGCTCGGTAATGATCGTCGAGCCGTCCGGACCGTCGAACAGCAGCATCTGGCTCTCGAGATTCTCGAACTGGTCGGCCAGGAGCGTCTTGAGCTTGAAGGCCCGGTCTTTCGAGAACAGGGCCATCAGCAGATCCACGTCGCTGGTGCCGCCGCCGCCTCCCTCTTTCTGCTGCTGGGCCGCTTGCTGGACCATCCCTTGGCCCAGCAGCCGCAAAAACATCTGCACCAGGCTTTCGCCGCGCCTTTCCATGGACTTGGCGAAATCCTCGGGCGACATGTCGGCATGGACGAAGTTTTGTTTCGTGTAGTCCACGCAATCGAGCTGGTGCTCGAGCTCCAGCATCGCCCCCATGCCGTTTTGCAGGGCGCCGATGGGATGGGCGTTGTTGCCAGGCCGGCCCTCCTTGGGGATCCGCGTTCCTTCGGGGGCGACCAGCTCATACAGCACCACTTCGTACGACTCAA
>JAKEHX010000662.1 GCA_022614795.1 Planctomycetaceae bacterium
GCCGTCGGGAACGCCGGACACCGGCCACTGGCACGCCTATCCGATCGCAGCAGCCGACGCGATGCTCAAAGCCGCCATCGGCGAGGAAGTTGACCCGGGAATACTGGCTTTCAATGAGATTCTCGCGGCCTACCAGGCGGGTGATGCGTCCGAATTCAACGGGAGTGTCGTGAAGTTCGACAACCTCGTTACCAGACTGAAGCCGCCGCTCTTGAGCCAGGCCAAAGTCGCCCGCGAATCGATGTTCAACCACGCCGCTCCGTTCAGCCTGGGAGGTGCGCTGTATACCTTCGCGTTCCTCATCGCCCTGGCGGGACTCTTGTTCCGCTATCGCCCGCTCAACTGGGCGGCGCTCACGCTGATCGTGCTCACATTCGGCTTGCACACCTGGGCCCTCTGGACCCGCATGGAGCTTTCCGGCCGGCCCCCCGTCACCAACCTCTATTCGTCGGCTGTCGCCATTGGCTGGGCGTGCGTCTTGACCGGCATCATCGTCGAGTTGATCTTCCGCCTGGGCCTGGGCAATGTCGTCGCAGCAGTGGCGGGCTTCGCGACCGTCCTCATCGCGGGCCTTTTGGCCAGCGGCGGCGACGACACGGTCGGCGTCATGCAGGCCGTGCTCGACACGCAGTTCTGGCTGGCCACGCACGTGGTCTGCATGTCGCTCGGCTATGCGGCCACGCTTTTTGCGGGCCTCTTTGGCCTGTTGTATCTGATCCTCGGCCTGGGCTCGCCGATTCTCGATAGCCAGTTTCGCCAGATCCTCGGGCGAATCATCTACGGCATCGTCTGCTTTGCGATTCTGTTCAGCTTTGTGGGCACAGTGCTCGGCGGTTTGTGGGCCGACGATTCTTGGGGCCGCTTCTGGGGCTGGGATCCCAAGGAGAACGGGGCCCTGATGATCGTGATGTGGAACGCCCTGGTGCTGCACGCCCGCTGGGACAAGATGGTCGGCGACCGCGGCCTGGCCGTCCTCGCCCTCGGCGGCAACATCGTCACCGCCTGGTCCTGGTTCGGCGTGAACCAGCTCGGCATCGGCCTGCACTCCTACGGCTTCACCAGCGGCGTCGTGCGGGCCCTCATGACCTTTGGCCTGTACATGCTCATCTGCGCGGCCTTCGGCGCGTTGCCGCTCTCGTGGTGGTGGAGCCGCAAGAACGACACCAAACACGCCGCCCCTCCAGAGTTCTCGCGCGGACTGGGCCTGTCGTTCCTTGTCGTCAACGCAGTCTTCCTGGCGGTGTTTGGCTGGTACACCTATCAGGCAGTGGTGTAGGCCCAACATTTGTTCGCCAACTGACGAAGGCCGCCGGGTGCGCACGTACGTTTGGGCACAGCTACATTGGGACGGAACATCTTGCGCTGTCGATTCTGGCTGACACGAACGGTGATGCCGCACGCCTGATCGAGCGCCTCGGAGTCGATCCAAATGCGCTGGGCGCCTGTCCTGCGCTATCCGAAATTCGAGCTGCGGCGCTATAACGTCGTGTCAACCTACGATGCAAGCCCTCGCGGCCGCCGGTAATAAAGCCCACCTTGCGCCGGCTGCCTGGTTTCACTGGTGTTCTCCCTGCAGTCCTCGCTAAAGGAATGACCATGCTTCTCTTGTTTGTGGCCGCTGCTCTCGTAGCTGGTCTGCATTAGTCATTGTCGTACTGGAAGGCCAACATGATTCGCGCCCGCGACTTGCGAAAAGCCTATGCGAAGATTCAGGCTGTTGACGGGGTCAGCTTGGAGTTGGTCGCCGGCGAGACGTTCGGCCTTCTCGGTCCCAACGGCGCAGGCAAGACGACGACGATTTACATGCTGATCGGAGCGTTGCGGCCCGACGACGGCGAAGTCGCCATCAACGGCTCGACCGATCCGACGCGACCGGATGTTCGCCGCCAAATTGGCGTGGCGCCGCAGGTCGAAGCCCTTTATGACGAGCTCAGTGCCGTGGAGAACCTTTCGTTTTTCGGCAGACTGTACAGCCTGTCAGGAGATCGACTCAAACAGCGCGTGAGCTGGTGCCTCGGCTTGGCGGGGCTGGCCGCTCGCGCCGGTGACCGCGTTAAAACGTATTCGGGCGGCATGAAGCGGCGGCTCAACCTGGCGTGTGCTTTGGTGCATGATCCGCCGGTCCTGCTTCTCGATGAGCCAACCGCCGGCGTCGATCCGCAGTCCCGCAATCACCTCCTCGACTCGATCGAAGAGTTGGCGCGTGCGGGCCGCACCATCCTCTACACCACTCATTATATGGAAGAGGCCGGGCGGCTCTGCGATCGAGTCGCCATCATGGATCAGGGCAAGATTCTGGCCGTCGATACTGTGGACGAACTCTTGCGGAAGCATGGTGGCGATTCCATGCTCGAGGCCGAGCTGGGGCAAATCCCCGAAGGCGTCTCCTTGCCCGCGCCACTGGAGGGCAACATGCTCCGCTTTGCCAGCGACCAGCCTTTCGAGGATGCCAACCGGCTCAGGAACGCGGGCGTCCAGTTCGTTCGCTTTCACGTCGATCGGCCCAGCCTCGAATCCGTGTTTTTGAACCTGACCGGCCGGAGGCTTCGCGACTGAAGCGAGCCATGCTCACACTCACCGTGAAAGACCTGCTCTTGCTCTGGCGCAACAAGGCCGCGCTGGTCTGGGTCATCGTGTTTCCATTGGCCTTTGGCCTGACCTACGGCGCTGTCATAGCGGGCAACGCGGGCCGCCGCGCCAAGCTGGGTATCGCCCTCGTGGACGAGGACCAATCGCCCGCCTCGAAAGCCCTGGCCGCCAGGCTTGCTCAACACCAATCGGTCCGCTTCGTCACATCGCTCGCGGATGGACAGCCGTTCGACGGCGAATCGGCTGCCCAGCAGGTGCGCCGCGGCGACCTCACCGCGTACCTGGTTCTGCGTCCCAGTTTTGGCGAGTCGTTGCGCTCCTTCGGCCAGGGCGGCAAGAAAATCGAACTCGGCATCGATCCGAGCCGTCAAGCGGAAGCTGGATTTCTTCAGGGCATCGTGATGGAAGCGACGTTTGCCGTTCTCGCGGATCAGTTCACAAACCCGGAAGAAATCCGCAAATGGCTCAAAGTCGGGCGACAAGAAATCGAGCACGCGCGGGAGCTGACTGAGACGCAAAAGCAAATCCTCCTGGAGTTCTTCGCCCTGGTTGACGACTTGGTGCCCCAACTGGTGGGCGACATAAGCCCCGGCGAGGAAGGACCCTTCGGCGGTCTGAAACTCGACGTGGTGCCCGTGACCTACGACCTCCAGCCGCGCAGCGCGTTCGAGATTACTTTTCCGTGTTCGATCCTTTGGGCCGTTCTCAGTTGCATGTTGACATTTACGATGTCGATCGTCACCGAACAAAAGCAAGGGACTCTGTTACGGCTGCGTGTGGCGCCTCTCGGCAAAATGCACATTCTCGGAGGCAAGGGGCTGGCGTGTTTCCTGTCCTGTTTCGGCACGGCCTGCATCCTCTTGCTCCTCGGAGTCACTTGTCTGGGGGTGCGCGTGTCCAGTTGGCCCTATATGCTCATCAGCATCACCGCCATGGCCGTGTGCTTCTCTGGGCTCATGATGCTCCTCTCCGTCCTGGGTCGCACCGAGCAAGCCGTCGTCGGTTCCGCAATGGCAATTATGTTGGTGATGGCGACGCTGGGAGGCGGCCTGGTTCCACTCATCGCCATGCCCGATTGGATGCTGGCCATGAGCCACATCTGCCCTGCCAAATGGGGCGTCCTGGCCCTGGAAGGCGCCATCTGGCGAGGCTTCAATCTCGCTGAAATGTTGCTCCCCTGGGGCATCCTGCTCTCGGTCGGCGTGTTGAGTTTCGGCGTGGGAGCGTGGATCCTGTCGCGTCGTGCATTTTGACGTCGAACAGAACGTTCCACGCCAGGATGATAACGGCGAGGTGCTAAGCCGTGACTTCACACCACCCCAATGCATGAGCGATTGACCACAGCGGAATTGTTAGCGGCATTGTTGTCCGCTCTCCTATGGATTGTCTTTTTCCCGGTTTGGCTGGTCGTCCAAATGCTTTACATGGCCCACTTGATTTTCGCCAGTCGAAAACTGGGAGTCTCGGCAACGGCGCTGTCTCCCATGACGATGCGGTGGCTGCAACATCAGCTCGGGCTAAGGCGGGATGAGGCTTGCGCGAAACTGATAAAGGTTCTGCCGAACCATTGCTACGCCGGGTTACATGCTGCCGCGATTCCAGTGTTGCTGGGCCATCGGTTGACCGGGTTCGTTCCGAAAAAACTCCGTTATCCCTATGAAGGAATTCCGCCCCCGGGGCATTCGTCGTCCGTCCGGGCGACTTTTGTTGATGCCGCGATTGAACGTTATCTGCCGGGCGTCGAACAATTTGTCGAGCTCGGCGCGGGTTATGACACGCGGACCGTGCAACTCCAACACAACCAACGGATTAGCTGTTTTGAGGTTGATTTGGCGAAGACGCAGCAAATGAAGCGCGAGCGATTGCATCAATGCGGAGTGGATGCCAGCGGGATCAAATTCGTCCCCGCGAATTTTTTGACGGACAATTGGCTGGATAATCTGGCCAAGGCCGGTTTTGATCCGCGAAAGCCCACGTTCTTTCTTTGGGAGGGTGTGACGTATTACCTGAGTCGCGAGGCGATGGAGAAAACATTTCGGACCATTGCCACGATGCCGCCGGGCAGCGTGGTGGTGTTCGATTATGGCACCGATGCGAACCTCAAAGACCCCCTTTGTCACCTTAGCAAAGCCGTCCTGAAAGCGGTTCGTGAACCTCAAACCTTCTGGATTTCAAGCGAGCCGCCCGTGAAGAAAAACCTGGCCGCACTGATGGATACATACGGCTTGTCTTTGAGCGAACATTTGAACTACGGCCGCGAAACGAAGCGCAAACGCGCGTTCGGCGGCTTGGCAGCAGCGGTGGTTAAGTGATGCGAACCTAGTTCATGGGTAGATTCAAGGGCGATCGGCCGATCGGACAATTTGCAATTTGCATTTAGCAATTTGCAATCGCACGCGTGGCGAATCGATGCCGGTTTCGATTGCAAATTGAACATTGCAAGTGCAAATTGTTCTCGGGGGTCTTCAACGTCCCCCAATTGCCGCCTCTGGGCGCGCGCGGTATCGTCGCCTGAAGGCGTCGTTTGACGCACGAACGCCCCTCGCCACCCCAGCCGCACGACCCCAGCCACAGGAGCCCCACGATGGCCTTCACGCTCCCTCCCCTTCCCTACCCCAACAATGCCCTCGAGCCGCACATCGACGCGCGGACGATGGAAATCCACCACACTAAGCACCACCAGGCCTACATCAACAACGTCAACACGGCGATCGCCGGCACCGACCTCGAGAAGCTCACGGTCGAGCAGTTGATCGGCGACCTGTCGAAAGTGCCCGAGGACAAGCGCGGCGCGGTCCGCAACAACGGCGGCGGCCACGCCAACCACTCGCTCTTCTGGCAGATCATGGGCCCCAAGGCGGGCGGCGCACCGACAGGCGGCCTGGCCCAGGCCATCACCAGCACGTTCGGCAGCTTCGACACGTTTAAGGAGCAGTTCGCCAAGGCCGCCACGACGCGCTTCGGCAGCGGCTGGGCCTGGCTTGTCGTGAAGGGGGGCAAATTGGTGGTCGGTTCGACGGCCAACCAGGACAGCCCGCTGATGGGCGAGGCGATCGCCGGCATCGGCGGCACGCCGATCCTGGGCCTGGACGTGTGGGAGCACGCCTACTACCTCAACTACCAGAACCGCCGTCCCGACTACATCACCGCCTGGTGGAACGTGGTGAATTGGGCCGAAGTCGCCAAGCGGTTTGCTTCCGCCAAATAGCACCGTAGGCCGGGGCACCCGCATCGCGGGTCGGCTCCGCGTTATGGGAGCTGCGAGTGGTCTTCACGCGGAGCGTGAGCACTTCGGTGTTTCTCCTCCGCCGCACTCGGCCGCAGATATTTTGGCGCGAGCTTCCACAGGTCATCGCGCCGGCCCGCTTGATAGTGCCGCCAGGCCACGCGGCCGACCGTGGCGGAATGCGGCGTGCGGCAGGCAGGATCGACAGCCACGACTCCCGTCGGCAGCCGGTCGATCAAGCGATTGATGCCAGACCCTGTCACCAGGCAGCCTGGCTGGAGTTGGGCCAGCCATGTGTCCACCGGGACAATGCGGTCGATGTCCAGCCGCTTCAGCTCGCCCCCTGCCCAGCAAAACCTGGCCTGAAACAGCTCCTTCCGCTGGGCGTCGAGCACCACATGCACGTCGCGTGAGGACTGATCGTTCAATGGGACCTGGGCCGCGACTACTTCCAACGTGTCCACGCCAAGGCATTCGCAGCCGATCGAATAGGCAAAGGTCTTGGCGACCGTGACTCCCACGCGCAGTCCGGTGAACGACCCCGGCCCGACCGTCACAGCCACCAGGCCGACGTCCGCGGGTCGCTTCCCAGCCTCTGCAAGCACGTCGCCAATCGCTGGAATCAGTGTCTGGGCCGACCGCGAACCGCCCGGCAGCACGTACTGTGACAACACGTTGTCGCACTCCGCCCCCAGATTACAGCCCAGCAGGGCGACGGAGCCCGCCTGCGACGATGTTTCCAGTCCCAGGATCAGCAACGCGTTACACTCCCTACAATTCCCCTGACCGCCAGCACGGGCCCCGACCACGAGCACCAGAGCCTCGCGGTATTCCGCATAACGTGCACGACTCGTCACAACCGGCTTACCTTGACCAAACCCTATACCAGTTCTAGACTTGGCTGTTTGACCGCCGTCCATCGCGGGGCCGCGTCCACCCATCTGCCCCCGTGCAATCTGCGTGTCGGTGCCCCCGAGGTTGTGGCGTGAAGCGTGCCCTGATTAGCGATATCCATGCCAATCTGGACGCGCTCCGGGTCGTGCTCGACGATATCCGCGGCCAGGGCATTCGCGAAACGTACTGCCTGGGGGACATTGTGGGCTACGGCCCCAATCCGTGCGAGTGCCTGGACGAGGTGATCGCCAAGGCCAAAATCACCATCCTGGGCAACCACGACCAGGCCACGCTCTTCGATCCCGACGGCTTCAACCCGATTGCGTTGCGGGCCGTTTATTGGACCCGCGATCAGTTGGAACACGGCCCGGGAACGCCCATTCAAAAGAACAAGCGGTGGGATTTTCTCGGCGAGCTGCACCGCACCCATAGCGAGGGGGACTACCTCTTCGTGCATGGTTCGCCCCGCGAACCGACCAACGAATACGTCTTTCCGGAGGATATCTACAACCAGCGGAAGATGGAGGCCCTGTTCGGCCGCATCCAGAAATATTGCTTCCAGGGCCACACGCACCTGCCCGGCATCTTTACCGACGATTTCCGCTTCATCACGCCCGAAGACTGCAACTATCAGTACATGCTGGCCGAGCAGAAAGTGATGGTCAATGTGGGGAGCGTCGGCCAGCCGCGCGACGGCGATCCGCGGGCCTGCTACGTGATTCTCGAGGACGGCGCGGTCACGTTCCGCCGCCTGGAGTATCCGGTCGAGGAAACGCGCCGTAAGATCTACGACCAGCCGGATCTGGATAACGCCCTGGGCGACCGGCTGATCTCAGGGCGGTGAAGCCCGGCAGGCCGGGAATGACCAAATCTCAAGCACCAAATCGCAAACAAGCACCAAGCAGCAATGTCCAATGATAGAAACCGGGCGCCTGGCCGTTTCGAGCATTGGGACTTGATCATTCGAATTTGTTTGGTCATTGTTGCTTGGTCCTTGGTGCTTCTTCCGGCGTTGACCTAAGCGCCTGTGACGCTCCCTCATGAAGCGCGCGATTATCAGCGACATTCACGCCAATCTCGAGGCGCTCGAGGCGGTCCTGGACGACATTGCCGCGCAGGGCATGGACGACGTCTACTGCCTGGGCGACATCGTCGGTTACGGCCCGAATCCGCGCGAATGCATTGACCGCGTCATGGGCCTGGGCCTGTCGATCCTGGGCAACCACGATCAGGGAGCGCTCTACGATCCGGAAGGTTTTTCCAGCGGGGCCGAGCGGGCCATTTTCTGGACTCGCGATCAGCTTGAGATGGATTGCGGCGACCCGGCCCAACAGGCCAAGCGCTGGGAATTCCTCAGCGAATTGCCGCGAACGCACCGCGAGGGGCCTTTCACCTTTGTCCACGGCTCGGTGCGCAACCCGCTCAGCGAATACGTCTTTCCCGAGGACGTGCACAATTTCCGCAAGCTCGAGCGGATTTTCGCCCTGATCGACCGCTATGCTTTTCAGGGGCACACGCACGTGCCGGGGATCTTCACCGAGGACGGCCGCTTCTTCAGCCCCGACGAGGTTGCCTCGCGCTATCCGCTGCCGGGAAACAAGATGATGGTCAACGTCGGGAGCGTGGGCCAGCCGCGCGACGGCGACCCGCGGGCCTGCTACGTGGTGCTGACCGATGCGCAGCTTGAATTCCGCCGCGTGCCGTATCCCGTCGAGAAGACGATGACCAAGATCCACGCCGTGCCGGAACTTGATCCGTTCCTGGCCGATCGGTTGCAGGAAGGGCGATAGAGTAGGCCCACACTCCGTGTGGGCCAGTGGCGGGAATCTGTGACGAGTCGTGATGGCACGCGTTCTGGCGTGCATGTCAGATACGGAGTATGGGACTACTTAAAGGCCCGCCGTACCCCTACTCCGCGGCGTCTTGACCAGCGGCGGTTCCCATCGCGCCCCAGACTCCGTAGGGGCTCGCTAGCGGTCCGGCCTGTATTTGCTCCGGTCTCGGTGTGAGCTCGTGCGGGTTGCCTGCGTCGATGCTTTCTGCGACGAACCTGACGGCGCAATCCGCCATGACCACCTGCACGCCGCCAGGGTGAAAGCTCCCCGCGGAGTAAATACCATCGACTGCTTCCGAGCCGGCGACGGCACAACTGGGGCTGTTCGACGGCAGGATGGTGTTGATCAAGTTATATCCAGCCGCGCCATCTGCCCAACGTCCGCCCCGCCCCGGAGTTCCCAGTTGGACGCTGTCGGCGTACTGATTCGCGCGCGATTGACTGAGCGTGCCGCGACACAAGCTGGGATTCTTGAGCAGATCGTTCGATTGGTGCGTTGCGAATTGCCCCACGACCAAGCGGCCCGAGGGGATGCCGATCTCTCCCATCGCGATGGTGTGACTTGCGCCGTCGGTGATATCCGTCAAGCAAGTAACGAGGCCACAAGCGAAAGCGCCCCGCAGCACCGTGGGCTCGTGAATCTGCTGCGCCATGTCTCCGATGCAGAAAGTGTAGTTGGTGGTGCCACAATCGGTTGGTGGGCCGCTAGCGGCACTAGGACAACGGAGCAAGGGTAGCTGCTGTTTCCAGGGATCGTAGGCCCAAACCCACGGCGCCGGGCCCATCGCAGGATATTCGGTGCCGCCAATCTTCGCGGGCCTGGAGATTTGTTCCCACAGCGAGACTTGCTCCAAATACGGCAACATGGCCACCAGGCCGCTGAGGCGATTGGCATTGCCCGCGACTCCAGTGCCGCCCATTGCCGAGGGGAAATGCCCGTAAACATCGTGATAATTATGGAGGGCGATGCCCAACTGCTTGAGGTTGTTCGTGCACTGCGAGCGGCGTGCCCCTTCGCGCGAGTAGCGAACGGCCGGCAGCAACAGCGCGATCAGAATGCAAATCAATCCGATGACAAACAGCAGTTCCAGCAGCGTGAATCCGCTACGGGCTGCTGATTTGCGGCAGTGAGAGCTGGTGCTCAAGGCAAGGCCTCCCGCGTCAAGCCAGGCTGCTCGTGTGGTAACGCAGTAAGCTTACCGATTGCGGACGAGCGCCACCAAGTTTCATAAATCGCCAGCGGAACGAGCCAACTGAACCACGCATTCAGGATGTAAGCCATTTCCGACTCCCAGTGCATGACGATCAGACCGCCGGATGCCAATCGCAAAAGCAGCGGGGAGATGAGCAACACGAACAAGCGCCTTGCCCAACGCTCGTGCAGAACGAATTGCCTGGTGGAGGCGCAATAGACCGTCATCGCCGCGCACCAGGCCGTAGCCAGGGCGAGCGCAGTGAATCCGACGGCCGCGATCGGACCCGCGAACGCCTGGGGCGCCATGATCAAGCTGCTGGGAACGAGCGCGAATAAGATGAGAAATATCTGCCCCCGTCCCGCCCAGCGATGCCAGGAGCGAATCGCCGCCATCCCGCCGGTTGCCAGCATGAATGTGCCCAGCAGGATCGTTAAAGGTCCACCGAGAATGTGCGTGTAAAACGCGGTGGCATACAGAGTGGTAAACGACTCGCGCCGGCCGGTCAAAAAGGGCGAACTGAAATCCGCCGGAAAGTACCAGCGATACTCGAGCAAAATGCTCACGAGCACCTTCAGACCCAATGCTGCCAAAAGCACTACGGCAATGGTCTTCAGTTGGCTGACGCGACTCGAACTGGCCGCTGGTCTGAACATAAACCCCAGAGCGGGCGCTGGTTAGTCGTCCAGGACGAACGTCACCTTCATCAGGACGCGGTATTCCTCGATTTTCCCCTTCTTCACGACCACCTTCTGGCTTTTGATCCACGCGCCGCTCACGTTGCGGAGCGTTTTCTCCGCGCGGGTAATGCCGGCTTTGATGGCCTCTTCGAAGCTCTTGGCGGACGAGGCTTGAATCTCGGTGATCTTGGCGACGGCCATAAACGCTCCCGGCCAGGAATCTGGCGGTGACGAGAGATGAAACGGATCGGCCCCAGTTCAACCTAGGCTTGCAACGACCGCGGTTCAAGCGCCGATCTGTTGACTTTGGCTAGGAATCGGAGAAGAATTCGGACACGTCGTTGGGCCCGGCCCCGGCCTATTCAGATGCTGTAACTCATGTCTGAGGCAGCCTCGGCAAACACGCGCGGTGACTGTCAAATCCGGGCCAATCGGCCACCACACAGGCCGGCTTATAGCCTAGGCGCGCTCTTCGGCATACTGACCGCATTCTGCCTCTATCAGGCGTACCGCGCCAATCAGCAGATTCTGCTGAAATACACTCCAGCGCCGCCTGCAGCTTACGACCTGCACATTGAGCCGTACCAATTCACGGACGCGGACTTTGTCCATCCCTTCGATCCACGGCCGCTCGCCATTCGATTGCAGCAGCGCGTACAGGAGTTGGAGAGACTGATTGCCGAATTGCGATCGCGGGGCCATACACTTCGCGCAGGTGAGCTGCAATCGCGACTCGACAAAATTCTGGCTAGCTACGATTCGGAGTGGACAGCGACGACCCTTGGAGCCCTCGATTCACTTCACAACGACGCGACTCGCCAGGAGCGGGACCAACTGGCCCGGGAACTAATCGTCCAGGCCTTCCCCGAACTGTCCTATGTCCCAGGTCGACACCGTTTTGACTTGCAGGCCAGGTTTGCTGTTCATTCCATCTTCGGCCCGTACGCGGCCACGCTGCGACCACTCGACAAATCGACCGTTTCGTTCGCCGTCGATCCGCGCGGCCCCAGTCTCTTCGGCTTCAATTCGCGCGAAGCCGAGGGAGTCGTCACGATCGATCCAAAGGCAGGCAAGGTCGCCCCGTGGCCGATCGCTGGAATGGAGGCTCAGCTGCACTACGATTCCTGCCTGGCGTTTGACACCCGGCGTCAACGACTGCTGATATGGGGCCGTGACCTCCTGGCGGTGGATGTTCTCAAGAAGCAACCGGTCATGGTTCGCAAGGGCCACCCTGGGATCTGCGCGCTGACCTATTCGCACGACGACGACCGGTTGTACGCCCTGTGTCGAACCTGGGACGGCAGTTGGTCGAAGGCCTTGATATCGGACCTGCGGACGTACAATCACCGCGTAGCGGAGCTGTCGCGCGTCCAGCTCTCGATTCCGATTCCTGGTTCGCGGATCAGCAATTCGACGAAACTGGCCATGGTGGGCGGCAAACTGCTGGCGATGCCTATTGGCAGTGAAGACACAAACGGTCAATTCATTCCCTGCTCCACTAACTACATTTTCGATCCCCACAGCGGCAAGCTGCTGTTCGCATGCCGCCGACAGCCGCGATGAATCGATGCCCAGTGCGTCATCCGACACGATAAGTAGAGACAGAGCCGCGGAACGACGGCCGTCGCGCTCGTGGTTTCACTACGTGCTGGCCGCACTGTTTGTGCTGTTGGCGGCCTTCTGCGTTGAGCAGGCAATGCGCACGAGGCGGCAAATCGTTAAATACACGACCCCACCGCCGGGAATTGATTCCGTCGAGGAGCCTTCCCAATATCAATTCGTTGAGGAGGACTTTGTCGAGCCCTACGATCCGCGGCCAGCGACAGAGCAGCTAACCGATCGCGTACAGGCCATTGCGGACGGCATCGCGCAGCTCAACTCGGCCAATCAGGCAAACCAGGCAGGGGACATGCAGGCACAGCTGGACAGAATTCTGGCCCAGCGCGAAGGGCCTTACCCGCTCGACGGCGCGCCGCAACTTCACGCCATTGGGATGTATTGCGGGGGCGACCCGTGGGTGCCGGTCGAAGGGCTGCGTGCCAGAGGGAGAAGTACGGCGCGAATCAAGATCACGCACCGAAGCGCGCCTTTGACCCTGGCATTTTGTGCCTACTTTCCGGTGCACTGGATTCTCGAAGTGGAGCCGGACGTCCAGATCGAGCGGGTGATTCTGGGCGGACACTATCAACAGCTAATCGAGGGACTGCCGAGCGGCGTGGCCATCGAAGGCCAGGTCCACGCAAATCCTGATCCCGTGTATGAATTCTTTGCGGAAACGACCCTGCAAGGACTGCCCGTCGCAGACCGCCTGCAAGAGCTGACCGGGCATTGGCCGACGACCTTTCAGATCACGCGCCAATTCGGCGGGACGCCAATGGTCATCGGTCCTGGGGGCGACGAGTGGACCGCTGCAATGACGATGCACGCCCTTGGCCCGCTTTACCAGGAAGCAGTCAGGGAAGGTCGGACCAATTTAGCTCGACAACTCGTCAACCATACGTTCACGGACGTGAGTTGCAAGGTTGTGCAGCGAGGTGACGTTGCCGAAACCAGTCTAGCGCAACATTCGATCTTTGGTCCCTATGCAGACTCGATGCAGCCGCTGGAAAGAGGCACGCCGCAACTGGCCATCGATCCTCGCGGGCCAACACTTTTCGGATTCCGGGAAAATCAGGGCCTTGCTGTCTATGAACCCCAGTCGGGAATTGCTCGACCTTGGCCCGTCAAATCGGTTGAATTCCGGGCGCATCGCGATACCTATCTCGCGTTCGATACAAAGCGAAATCGCTTGCTCGCCTGGGATATGGACTTGCTTGCGATTGATCCTGACAAGCAAGAGGCAGTAGTACTCCGCAAGGGTAATCCCTTTGTGCGCGGCCTGGCCTATTCGCCTGACGAAGACCTGCTTTATGCCTGCTGTGCTTCCAGCGAGCGCGAATCGGTCTGCAATCAAGTCACGATCATCGATCTTTGTACGTTCAACGACCGCGGCGAGGAGCTTTCCCGCACAAAGCTTGGCGTTCCCATTCCGGGCGGAGATTGGAACGATACCACGCCGGCGATCAAGATGCGCGTCGTAGGCAACAAGCTCCTCGTGATGTCACTCGGAGGTTCGGGGTGCAGCGACGACCCCTACGTCGCCTTCGACACGAATCACGTCATTGACCCCAAAACTGGCAAGCTCCTGTTTGCTTGCCGACGAAAACCACGATAGTCAATTGAACCGCGGCGGCCGGTTCACGACTGGGGATGGATTTTAGGAGCGATGGCGAGTGAGCGTCGTCTGCTTCGGCTCGACGATGCGCTCCTCCTATTGCATCCGCCGGGCGCGGAATTCCCCTTCGAGCCGCTAGGCGTTGCCGCCGGGCGGCAGGGCTTCGCCGAGCCAATGGAAGGAGTCGGCGGTGATCTCGGTAAAGGTCCAGCGGGTACGCGTGCCATCGGGGCGGGTGCCGATCTGGACGACCTCGCCGCCGCTCTTGCGGCCGATCTGCTCTTCATGATGGTCGCCGGCCGGGTTGCGCCAGGTGACGCGCCAGGCCTCGATGGTTGGATCCCAGACGCGGAGGGTCGTGCCGTACATGTTCTGGGCTTTGTCCAGATCGGCTGTCCGATCGGGGCGGCAGGGCATGATCCAGACGTCCTGCACCGCGCGCCCTTCGAGCACCCAGCCGAAGTGGGCTTCGCCTTGGATGCCCTGGGCAGCAACGTCCTGGGCCCAGTAATGCAGGACATCGAGCTCCCAACTGCCGACAAGCCAGCCGTAGGCATCGGCCGATTCCGGAATGTCGGAGGATCGACCGGTCGCCGCGAGCGCGGCGAGAAAGTTTCCCTGCGCAGGATCGGCTGGCGCAGGAGCGGCTGCCAGTGTCATCGTCAGGCCTCCTGGATGCGGCGAATCGAGGACCGGCAATTTGGCCGGCTGTGAGCGAAGGAACGTGCGAAAACGATGCCAAAGGCCATGAAGGGCATCGGTGGTATGCCTCACCGACAACTTCTATCGATTTTTTGATTGCATGCTCCATCGCTTTCCGACGATTTCCAGCACCGGCAGCGCTGCAAGGTTCAACAACTGAAAGTGTGTGAACTCCGAAATGTCGCTGTCCGGCCAGTGCATAGCCTTTAACCGACCAATGGCTTGATCGAGTACAGCACTCGAACGCACCTCGAAGAAACCCTCCAGATCGTCCTCGCCCATTTGCTCCTGCAAATACACAACATCGTGCACTGTTAATTCGATGACGGTCTCATCCCACTTGTGAATTGTCAAAACAACATTGCCTTCACGCCGAGTGTAACCCTCAAGAACGCCGTCATGCAACCTAAGGACGCAATTCTCGAAGAAGTTCATAGCGCCGTTGCTTTCTGGCGGTCAAAAATGGAAACAGGACAGCTAAAATGCGGCTAAGCAAACGTCCGCCCCGTCAATCGCTCGTAGGCCTCGACGTACTTCTGCCGCGTGCGGGCCACGACGTCGTCCGGCAGCATCGGCGGCGGGCTGTTCTTATCCCAGCCGGTGGTTTCGAGCCAGTCGCGCACGAATTGCTTATCGAACGACGGCTGCGGGCCGCCAGGCCGATACTGGTCTGCCGGCCAGAATCGCGAACTGTCGGGCGTGAGCACTTCGTCGATCAGGATCAGCCGCCCCTCGTGCCAGCCCCATTCGAACTTGGTGTCGGCAATGAGCAGGCCCTTGCTTTGGGCGTGCTGCGCGGCCCGCGAGTAAACATCGATCGATCGCCGCCGCAGCTCCTCGGCCGTTTCACTCCCCACGAGTTCCACCATCCGGCTAAAGCTGATGTTGATGTCGTGCCCGCTTTCTTCCTTCGTCGCGGGAGTAAAGATCGGCTCGGCCAGTTGCGAGCCTTGCAGAAGCCCGCCGGGCAGGCGCTGGCCACAGACTGTTCCGCTCCGGCGATATTCCTTCCACCCGGAGCCTTCCAGATAGCCGCGGACGACGCACTCGATGGGCACGACCTGGCACTTGCGGACCACCATGCTGCGGCCCGCCAGAGCTTTGCGATCAGCGGCTGCGGGAAGGTCAATGCCCGCCAGATCAAGCGAAAGCAGATGGCTGGGCACGGCACTGCTGGGCAAGCCAGCAGTGGCACCCAACGGGCCGACGGCAC